>CAMLRJ010000545.1 GCA_946482345.1 uncultured Cellvibrio sp. | reverse complement strand
TTCCGCTGCTGATACTAATGTTCGCCATAAGAATTGCTCTCTATTTTTTAAATTACGCCATCTTACAAGAAAATATGAGCAATGCTTAGCGTAGAGCGTGAAGTTTTCTGCCAATCTTTAGAAAAAATTACCGTCATTGTGATGCGCAAGTCGAAGGCGATATGCAACTCATATTGGATTCCCATCCCCAGCCACTGGTTGTCGCGCAGCAAGTGGGATATTGGGTACCGTACCAATTACAAACGCCACAGCCTAATGCACCTCCAGCACTTGATCGCGAACTCGAACGTGAACTTGAGCGAGAACTTGAGCGAGAACTTGATATTGAACTGGATCGTGAACTTGAACGAGAACTTGAAACCGAACTGGAACGTGAACTCGATATTGAACTGGAACGTGAGCTTGAACGAGAACTGGATATGGAGCTGGATAGTGAACTTGAACTGGATGAACTGCGCGAAGCAGCCAATGCCGCAATTTCGCTGTCAGATAATGCGCTACCAACAAAACGCACATCATCCAGACTTCCAGCAAATAAAGGATCAGGTGCGAACTGACTTTTTCCTAAATAATTTAAACGCGATCCCAAATCAACAGGATTAATGCTAATTGCCGTGTTGCTGGCAACCACACTGCCATTAACAAATAATTTTCCGGTATTACCTGACAGAGTGACGGCAACATGTGTCCAACTATTAACAGGTAATGCTGCAGTGTGATTAATAATTTGTTCCGTACCACCATTTTTAATCGCAAACCTGAGCGTATTACTGTAAGAACTTGGAGTCAGGAACATATATTGAGTAGTCCCATTACCCAAATCAAAAATACGCTGCCAAATCGCACCACCATTCCAATAAACCCAGGCTGCGAAAGTGAAATCAGTACTGGCTGCCAATTGCGGTGATATTTGCAAATAATCATTTACACCATCAAGATTAATCGCCTGACCTATTCGCCCTGCCACAAAATTTCTTGCTCCTACCTGCATGGCATGATGGCCATTACCAGATGAATCCAGTGCGTCACCATTAAATGAAAAAGTGGCTTGAGCATTGGTTGTTGCAACAGGAATTTCCTGCACATAAGACAATGGGGAAACTTTATCGCGATAGGTGATGCCTGCAGCAGTTAGTGAACCGTCATCCCAGGAAACACGGCGCGAATCTTCTACCCAATTATAAAAAGCATAACGCTCAACAAAAGGCGTTGTGTCCAGCATATTTAACATTGCAGCAACAGTTGCTTGTTGTTGCGCAGCGGTAGGATCGGCACAACTTGTCCAATTAGCGCCATTATTCCATTCAGTAATCCACAAGGGTTTTTTGGTGGCGTCATAAATACCTTTTAAAAAATTATAAAACTGATTGGCAGCACCGGTTGGATCAGCAGCATTTCCATAACAACGGTAATAATGTACCGCAACAAAATCCACACGTTTATTTTCAGCAGCAGCTTGATTCATAAAACTGTACAACCAATTCAAACCGCCATCTGTTACAGCCGGAGATCCAACGCGCAAACCTGTACCGAGCAAATCCGGCCAGGACCATACTGCATCGCCCACTAAAATATTGGCCTGACTGCTGGAATCCGGTTCGTTGTAACCAAGCAAATGATTAATACCACGCGCTTTCCAATCCTGATTCAAACCTGGCCACCAACGCGTTTGGCGAATCGCAACATATTCTTTATCGAGTGAAGAATTTTTACTGATATTCCAGTTGTAATCCCATTGGTTTTTAAGGTTTGAACCTGGATCACCCGAAAGACCTTTTTTCGTTGTCCAGCGCCAGGGGAAAACACGAACAAATTTAACGCTGTCATTTAAACCTGAAGACAAAACACCAACATTCAAATCACCATCCTGTGCGATATAGACTTTACTGATTCCGGTACCGTCTTCATTTTGTGCAAGAGTTGCCATGTAACCGCGTTTTAATTTGAATGAGCTGATAGCGTTGCTGAATTGCCCAAGGCTGGATGCATTGTATGCGGTGTATTGATTGAGATAAGTTGAAGTGCCACCGAAATTGTTATTCAAAAACACCTGCATGGGCGCAAAATCCGGCCCATGGGGAATCACCACTGCGCCCTGTCCATACTGCACCACCCGCACATTTTGATCGAGAATTGCAGAAACATTATTGACACGCACACGACTGAGAAAAGTAGAAACCAGTTGCGAGGGTATTATGTTATCCATAAAAAACCAGGCATCAGGCGAATTCAAATTAATAATACTGTTTGCGATTGGATCACCTGTACCCGTGACGTGCAATTCAGCAGTACCCGTCAAGGTTGCAGTAGTATTGGTTAAAGAAGAAATCCGTTGAATGTCATTATTCAGGGTTAAGGTTTGTGCATTGGCAAAACAATTTAAATACATCAACAGCATTAACGAAAAGCTTTTTATGATCAGCTTGTTTTTCATAGCAATCTCCGAAGTAAACATTGAATGAATTTGTTATTTTTATTCTTGTTGGTATGCTACCGAAGGGCACTTTTTCGAAGAACTGTGGAAGGCTTTAGTATTCTTCTATTGAGACATCTGCCATTGAAACCGCTGCTATCATATTAGTGAACAGAAAAAATCACCGTAATTAGTTCACCTTTTATGATTTTTATGGTTGAACGTTTAACATTAATCTTTCAAAAACCAATCATCTCTATAGGTTTTCATCAGCTCGGGATAAAAGATAGTAAACATGGTGGCAATCGAACCATTGATAAAACCTTCCGGAAAAGTCATTACAAAAAAAATAATGAAATTATCCATCACCGAGTTTAATTCGATTTCACTTTTCGAAACTGAAAATAACACGATGGCGGTAAGACCGGTTAACAGACAGCTGACCATAGCACCAAAAAATCCTACACCCCAAATGTAAGTAAATGGATTTTTGAATTTCCAGCGATTGACCAAACCAATCACTAATAGCGCCCAGGACACCGGTACCAAAACAGACAAACAAAAATCCACTGGCAAAGTTGTCAGGTTAAGTTGCAAGAGTGCAAGATCGGCAGTCTGAGATACAGCGCCATAACTTAACTGAATCATTTTCAAAATCAACAACGCCAGCAATCCGATAACCAATGCCAGAGACCAACCAAATATCATGGTCACCACGGTTACCAATAAAGGATGAAAAGCCAATACACCCATTATTCTGATTTGCAACATCCAGATGACAGCCAGAACAA
>CAMLRJ010000544.1 GCA_946482345.1 uncultured Cellvibrio sp. | reverse complement strand
GACGGCTCGAAGATATTTTGTCTTTCGGGGAGCCGATGTCCGAAAGCGTTAGTGAGGGTATAGATACAGCGTCGCGCATACTAAATCTTAAATTTATTTTGTCAAGCATCGATGTTGATTTATTCACTCATCAAAATTTCCAACATGTTTTCATTGTCTGGTACGGGATATTTGCAACTTATTATATTTTGAATATTTAGTTTAATAATCGGGGACTCATTAACCGTCCTGAGCCCCCCGTAGAACATAAAAAAATTAATTACAAACCGCACCCGTCACAACAGGAACTTGTGCGGCGCCGCCGTTTTTACTTCCCAGGAAACCGAACTGAACTGTTTGGCCCGGTGGAATATTGCCGTTATAAGTTTCGTTAATTGCATTGTAAGGATTACTGCCCGTTATTTTTGCACTCCAGAATGAAGTTACTCTGCTGCCATCTGTGTAAGTCCAATCAACTGACCAACCATTAATTGCTGTTGTGCGATTATTTTTAATATGGATTGCAGCATTAAATCCGGTTGCCCATTCATTCACTACAACATAGGTGCAAGTGTTTGCTGTTCCACTGGTACTCGATGCACTTGAGCGTGAAGATGAACTGATTGAACTTGAACGTGATGTAGAACTTGAACGCGAACTTGATACAGAACTGGAACGCGAAGATGATCGCGATGATGAAACGCTGGATCGCGAGCTCGACAAACTTGCACTGGATGATCGCGATGAAATACTTGATGAAGAACTTGCAGCAACCACAGTTAAAAATGCGCTGGTATAAGTCGTAGGTGAAACTGCGTAAATACGATTATTGGTTGCATGTTGCGTAGGTGTTACCAAATTATTACTCAACACACCCACTTGAATGTTGCCATTTTGCGCATTGATTGCTTGTGCCAATGCATAAGGCCATGCCGTTGATCCTGAATTTGCCGATGTAATGGTTAATGGTGTCGTCGGGAAATAAGTATCCACACCACTTGAATTCACCATGCGCACACTCACACGACTGCCGACTGCGAGTGTTTGTGCAGTTGTTGTCAGTGCTCCCATATCCACCCAACTGGAACTGACTGACGGCATGTGAGTAAACGTCATTGTGGAACTGTTGGAATTGGTACCGTTACTCACCGTCAGACGAACGGTAAATGTTGTTTGTGCTTGTGGATTTTGCAGCGTCAAAGTTGTGTTAACCGCACTGGTGCTGGACAAGCTATAAAGCGAATTATTGGATGATTCAATCGCCCACAAATAAGTTAAATTGGTTCCCTGGGATGCCGATCCACTTAATGCAATTGTCGCTGCACCTGTCACGCTGGTGTTGGAAGGTGTTGCTGTAATTTGCGAAACAACCGGATTACTCACTCCTCCAAAACTCACATCGATACAACCATGAAAACGTTCATAGGTTGGCGGTGTGCGGCCCCATTCGCCGTAAATCACATGATGTCCGCTACGTGCAGGCACAGTACATTTGGTTGTGAATTTTGCAGCGGCAGTATCAGGAATTACATCAGGATTTGCGTTGGGCGTTGCATCGTTATAATTCAATACACAAAAGGGAGTTGCTTCAAAATCGCTCCAGCTTAAGGCCCTGGTGGGTGAAAAAACAAAACTGGATTTGGTAATCCAATATTTAAAATCCATCGAATCACTGAAGTGTGGCCCCCAGGAAATATTCCAGACGATATCCTGTTTGCCTGCACTCATGGGATTGGTTGGCCACGCCATAGGAGCATCCCAGGGTGTTACTGCACCACTCCAGGTTTCACTGTCAGCACTGCAAACATTTTTTGGCGGAATGGCCGATGCACCCAAGTGATGATTCAACACACTCATAAAACTGTAACCCGCTTGCTGGTTGGTTGCGTAAGCGAATGCCGTTCCACAAATCGGATATTGAGCCGTGCCATTAATCACATGGTCAGGTTTGGTCACTGCACCACAAAACCAGTTGCGCGACGCAGGGCTTTCCATCAAGCCATGAGCCGATACCGTCATTGCCAAAAAAAGTAAAAATAAACCAGTTGCATATTTTTTAATACACATACAAACCTCAATCAGTTATCGCTGTTATTTGCAAACCAATACTTGATGTTTGCGCCGGGTTTAATGCTGTTAATCAATATAACAATTTGATACTTCGAGAATTTTTTCTCAAATGAACTGTCTGTCCATAACTCGATAAATGTTTACGCGTGATACCACTAGTCGTGGCTATTGAAGTGGTGCATCAGGGATGTTTTTATAATTAAATGCAAAATGCGCACAAATAAGGTGCGCATCTGTCGGCAAGTATGAACCAAAGGTGGGATCATCACAAATGATCGGATAAAATAGGCGCCATTTTTTAGCATTATGATTTTACGAATTTTGCTTACTCAAACACTCATTTCAGAAACAACACTATGACGCTTAAATACTCCCTGATACTGGCAACAATTACCTTCATACTCGGGTATTACTTGAGCGAATATCGCCATTCACAAAACAAACCGACCGGGCAGACACAATCGCACCCGTTGAATTCCGTTCCCACCATAGCAACTCCGGAAATAACACCAAGAACGCAATCTTTTGAGCCTGTTGTATCTGACAAGCCCCAACAGACTTCACTTGAAAAAATTCAGGAATTGATCGCCAATAATTCATATCCATCCGCCATTCAATTATTAAATAGCGAATTGGAAAAAAATCCTGCCAATACCCAAGCCTTGTTATTACTGGCACGCTTACTCGAACAACAAGGGCAACATCAGGATGCAATCAACATCTGGTTTCGTTATATCGCAGCTGAAAACGATGCAAAAAAAATTGAAGATGCAATTGGTTATTTATCCAATTACTTACTGAGACTTGCCAACAACCCCATGATTTTTGGCGAAAGCCGTGACTGGTTAATCTCGCAATTAAATGATCTGATTAAACTCACTCCTGACACAGGTGAATTGCACTTGCAATTAGCCAACATTTATTCCGAAAAAGAAGATACAGAACAAGTGCAATATCACGCGCTTATGGCAGCCAATCAAACTGAAACCCGCTCGCGCGCTGAAGCAATATTGGCAAAACTGACAGAAAAAACGGTTATGGCACAAACTGAAAATGAAATCAGCATTGCGCTCACACGTTTTGGAAATCAATTTCTGGTTCCCATTCAGGTTGATGGACAGTCAATCAAATTATTATTGGATACGGGTGCTTCCATCAGC
>CAMLRJ010000543.1 GCA_946482345.1 uncultured Cellvibrio sp. | reverse complement strand
GGCAGTTGGTCATGGACGCCCTGCGCATGGCGTGGTTCCGCCGCTGCCCAGACATGCGCAGCGGCCTCATCTTCCACAGCGACCTTGGCAGCCAGTATTGGGGCAACGACTTCTAAGACTTGCTCAAAGAATACGGCATGTGCGGCTTCATGAGCCGCAAGGGGGACTGCTGGGACAATGCTTGTAGCGAGACCTTGTTCAGGTCACTCAAAGTGGAATGGCTGTACGGCATCCGATTTGATACCCGCCGAGCCGCCAAGGACGAGGTTATCGACAGGTTGCTTTGGAACAACAGCTGCAGACTGCATTTAACGCTGTGCTACACCAGCCCCATGCAATACGAGCAACACTGGCTCGCAGCTCAGCCGAAAACAGTGAACATCTGACTCGGTTATGGGATTTACATTTCGATAGCAAGATCAATTGGGGAATTCGGACAAATTCGTGAAAATTTATTATATCCCAAAAGTCTAAACCCTCCTCGATACTCGAAGTTTCCGAGAGTTTTCTTTGATATCTTATTAGACCGACAGCGGGCTTTTGCAACAAAAGGGGGCGATGCGTACGCGCCTATTCAACAGATGCCGAAACCAACTTCGCCACAAGCGGCCGCACAAGCAAAACAGAAATAAATGCAACGGGAAAACCAACAAAGTAAGCAGAGAGCGCCCTACCCAAGTAGTCGCTATTGAAGCCAAAATTTACTGCGGTAAGAACGCAGCTCATTACAGCCGCAACGATAGCAGCCATATAAAAGGAGAAAGCAATCGGAGCTGCTTTTTTAGGAAGTTTATACATTTCTGAAAACCTTTGATTTTGTTAAACGTTTGAGCATAAGGATTTTCCGCTCCTTTTACTTAACGGAAACCTTCTTCGGACATCACTACCTTGACAATCATCTGCCACGGAGCACGAGCAGAATATCTTGGGTTCTATGAAGGAGGACTGCGTGAACCATACACACCTCATATGGATTTCCCACTTGCTTTAGTCGCGCCATAGGACAACTTTGTAACCATTCGCATAAGGCTGGATCGTACGTTACAGCGTGGACACAGGGACGGATATATGAGAGCTGTCAGCACTTGCTCCAGCAAGTGGGCACCAGAAGAAAAAAGAGGGGCAACTTTAACAGGACGATGCCATGCTCCTTGGCAACCCTTCGGACGAAGGTGACTGGGCGAAACGACCTCATCTAGATCAATAGCTATGCCTTCCAACAAAAAGGGCTCTGGTACTCACTCTTGACACAGCTCAGGAGTACTGTACCATCCACGTACTTAGTCATCTAATCATAATACAAGATGCCTAAGAAACTTTCTTTCATCACAGACTCTCTCTCGGAGACATCATGAAACGTCGCTTTTTTGCTGCTGCAGCCCTCGCGGCCGCTTTGCCCCTCAGTGCTCTCGCCCAAGCTGGATACCCATCAAAAAACTTAACGTTCATTGTTCCATACGCGCCCGGCGGTCTGCCGGACACCGTCGCTCGCATAGTCGCTCAGAAGTTGAGCGAGAGACTGGGAAAACCCGTGGTTGTGGACAACAAGCCGGGGGGCAACGGCATCGTGGCCTATCAAACACTCATGTCCTCGCAGGATGATGGCCACACATTCATAGTTTCAGATGGCTCATGGATGACGATAACACCACTTCTAAACAAAGCGGCAAGGTATACCGTCGGGCATGAATTACAACCTGTATCGCTGATCGCCCGGTCCCCCCTTTTTCTAGTGGCACACCCGAATACAGGAGTTAGGAATTTACAAGAGTTCATCAGCAAGGTAAAAGAAAAGCCAGGCGCATACACATATGGATCATCTGGAATCGGAAGCAGCCATCATCTTACAATGGAGGCGATGAAGTCCGAACTCAAGTTAAGAATTGTTCATATACCTTTTCGCGGATCTGGCGCATCAGTTCCTGCACTCGTAGGAGGGCAGGTGGATTTTCTGTTTGCCGCCTTGCCTTCGATGCTTGGTTTTATGCAGTCACAACAGGTACACCTTGTAGCAAGTAATTCCGGGAAACGGTCACCGCAGGCGCCTAATGTCGCAACCATCTCTGAGGTCGTTCCAGGATTTGATTTCTCAGTTGTGGTCGGCGTTGTAGGGAAGCAAGGCACTAGCCCAGAAATAGCCAAAAAGATAAGCGACGAGATATCTCAGATTGTAAAACTCCCTGATGTTATACAGAAATTCACCACTGCAGGAATTGAAGGAGTTGGAGGCTCGCCACAAGAATACAAGCAGCAAATCCAAGCAGAGGTAAAGGCCATGGCGCGCGCGGGGAAAGCCGCGGAATTAAAGGCCGAATAACTACCAAAAACAGCAATCTGAGTCAGGGTAGCATCCTCAATTACTTGCCCCATCATCCTTGACTCAAACCCCGAAGGGGATAGCCATCATAATTTCAACTTTTGGGCACCCCTTCGTTATTACCAATTTTATTCCTGTCGCATCACCACCAGCACTCAAAGATCTATCTTGATAAGCATAATTTTGACCTGATAGACATCATCATCCACCCACCTACAAATACAGCCACATATTAAATCAAAAGAACATCGTGTTGGCAACACAAGTCCGCCTAGGTTTCCCACAACCATCCAGACCGAACCTCACTCCTTCCCCACACTACGTCCGTTCGTCGACACCGCATCAGTTAACGCCCAACTATTCTCATTAAATAATCTTCAATAATCCCACCATCGAATCATTCAATATCAGAAATCAAAGACACAAAACCGGCGTTCTGATCGTTGAGTTCTGCATCTGATCGGCCAGCCACGGGCTCCATCCTTCTCGGACGACCTTTAGGCGTTGCGAGCAACGTCGGCATCACACCCCGTCGAAACACCCTGCCGCCATTGATCTGTACATGCTGGTCGTCCTTGAACAGGTACTTCAGCAAGTGGTTACGCAAATTGGCCCTCTTCCACTGGTCATAATGCTCAATCACGCCGGTCGCCGGGTACCTATAGGTTTCACGATTGCAGTTGAAGAACGTCCCTCTTCCTCGGGTGATCTGCTTGACCCAATAGCGACCGATCAGGTCACCCAAATACTCGTGATTCACCACCTTAGAGCCGAGGAAGTACAACACCACGTGGGTGTGTAACCGTCTGATCGGACCTTCTTCGATCTTGATGATGTAGCCGTACTGACCTTGCCCCTGTTCCGTGTAGTTCTTAGCCCAACGATTACGCGGCCTTTT
>CAMLRJ010000542.1 GCA_946482345.1 uncultured Cellvibrio sp. | reverse complement strand
GATAAATGTTGGGTTTGCCAGGAGTGATTCGTATTTATCTCTGGCTTCTGCAACATGTGTATTGATTAATTCGAATAATTGTTTTTTCGCTTCACCCCAGGCAATGCCTTTAGCAAACTCTTCGCGCATGTAAGCTGTTTGCTCGGGTGTGGCAAATGCTTGCCAGATTTGAAATACAGGTGCTGTGTCCGGATCTTTTGGCTCACCGGGCTCAAGCAAATTGGTGAGGATTTTATTGATGGATTTTTTCAGTTGTTTTTCAGGTAAAAATAATGGAATGGTGTTGCCATAACTTTTACTCATTTTGCGACCGTCCAAACCTTGCAATACGGCGACATTTTCATCGACTTGTGCTTCCGGCAATACAAAATGTTCACCGTAATGATGGTTGAAACGTGCGGCTATATCGCGAGCCATTTCAATGTGCTGGATTTGATCTTTACCTACGGGCACTTTGTGCGCGTTAAACATCAAAATATCGGCAGCCATTAAAATTGGATAGGAATATAAACCCATGGTAATTGCAAAATCAGGATCTTCATTCGCAGCAATATTGGCATCCACTGATGCCTTGTATGCATGCGCACGATTCATCAAACCTTTGGCGGCCATGCAAGTTAATAACCAACAGAGTTCAGGAATTTCGGGCACATCCGATTGACGATAAAAAAATGCTTTATCTGTATCCAATCCCAAGGCCAACCAGGTTGCGGCAATTTCGCGTGTGGATTGATGAACCATTTCAGGATCATGACATTTAATTAATGCGTGAAAATCCGCGAGAAAATAAAAAGATTCAAACTGATTATTTTGGCTGGCAATAATTGCCGGACGAATGGCACCGACATAATTACCCAAATGGGGAGTTCCAGTAGTAGTGATACCGGTAAGAATACGTTGTTTGCTCATAAAATTTACTGACTGTTTTGAATGGATATTATTGTTGTGGGTAATGTGATGCAGAATTTTTCAAAATACAAGCCTCGTAACCCGCTTGTGTTAAGAGCTGAACAGCGACATTGGCACGACGACCTGAATCATCGGTGACGACATACAAGACATCTGCTCTTAAATCTTTCAAATAATCCCGCAATTGTTTCAGCGGAATTCCTCTCGCACCGGTTACAGATTGAATTTTGCGTTCCAACGGCAAACGCACATCAATAATTTCCCAGGTGCGGGTGATTTTTTTCAATTCATCACCAGTGACAAGACGCTGCACAGGTTCTGCCAATAACTCGACAAAATCTTCTTTTTTAAGTTGCATCAATTGTCCATCACTGCACATTTCAACGGTGGCATTACGGGTGGTATCACCCACCAATGCTTCTTCGCCAAAATAATTTCCTACGCGCAAATGCGCCAACAACTTTCCTGCTGCATCCAACACATTGGCTGAACCGGATTCGATCACATAAAAATAATCACCACGCTCACCGTGGGTAATCACTTTTTGACCTTTTTTAACCTCAACTGCAACAAACCGGGCAAACAATTGACGAATGTTAGCTGGCGGTAATTTTCCAAATAGTGGTGCCTCAATTAATGAAGACATCCAGTCCTGTTCATCGTCCTCCACTACTTTTGAAGATTTTGCCGATTTTTTATTTTCTGCCGGTTTGGAATGACTTTCACTCCAGGCCATCACCAAATCCAGTTGATCGCTATCAACCAACAAAATTTTAACCGGTGTTTTGGTGATGCCGGTATGTAAAGAAGGTTCGGTATTATTGAGTGCCTGTACTGCTCTGTCACTGTCTGACGTCACTTCAATTGAACTGAATGACGCATCAATTAAATCGACCTGGCCTTCTACCAAAAATAATTTTTCTTTTATCGGATGGCTACGCTTGAACAGAATACTGCCTTTGGGAAATTCTTTTACCGCAACCCTGCTCGCCAATTGTGAAAGATAATCCTTATTCAAAGTATTTAACGGACTAAATTGTGACAACTGCTTCAATTCAATACTCATGGATACAATCTCTAACTTAATTTCACTTTTCCGGAAAAAAATTGATTGGCAACTCTATAGAGATACCAGGCATCATCTTTCCCCGCGATTTCACGAATGGAGTGCATAGCAAATGTAGGCACACCGACATCCACAGTTTTGACACCCACTTCTGACGAAACAATCGGCCCAATAGTGCTGCCACATCCCATATCCGTTCTTGCAACAAAGGTTTGCACAGGAATTTTTTCCAATTCACACAACGCGCGAAATAACGAAGCAGTATCACTGGTTGTTGCATAACGCTGGTTGGCATTAATTTTAATCACCGGACCTTTATTGAGTATAGGGCCGTGGTTTTCATCATGCTTATCCATAAAGTTGGGATGCACGCCATGTGCATTATCAGCAGAGATCATCAATGAACGATCAATCGTTCGCGCTCTTTCTTGTGAGTCGGGCAATAATCTTTCCAAAAAGTGTTGCAAGAAAGGACCTTTGGCACCACAACAGGATGTACTGCCCACCTCTTCATGATCTGTCGCAATAAACAGTGCTGATTGTTGGCCGTCTGCTTCAAGGATAGAACAGAATCCAAGATAACAACTGAGTAAATTATCCAAACGTGCGCTAGCTATGAACTGCTTCTCAAACCCGACCAAAGAAGCCGGTTGCGTGTCGTATAAATTCATCTCGTAATCCAACAAATTGACATCAGCCAATTCCGGATATTCACGCTCAAGTAATTTTTTTAATAAACCTTTAAAGCCTGTTGTGGCCTCATCGGATTGCAACAACACAGGCACTATATCTTTTTGCGGATTAATTGAGCGACTGTTATTGGCTTCGCGATCAAGATGAATAGCCAGGCTCGGGATAAACGCAATCGGGTCTTTAAAATCCAGTAACACACTGTCCAGCTGCTGGTTTTGCTTTTGATAAGTCACACGCCCCGCAATCGATAAATCCCGATCAAACCAGGGCGCCAAAAGCGCCCCGCCATACACTTCCACACCCAATTGGTGATAGCCACGCCGATTCAATTCCGGTTGGGGCTTCACTTTGAGACAAGGGCTGTCGGTATGTGCACCCAACATTCTTATTCCTTGCTCAATCAATGAGTTAGATCCATATCTGAAAGCAATCAGTGAAGAGTCATTACGGCTAATGACATAAGACTTTCCGGGTTCCAGCCGCCAGGCATCCGACTCACGCAGGGCAATAAAACCGGCATCAACCAATTTGCGTTTCATATAAGCCGTTGCAT
>CAMLRJ010000541.1 GCA_946482345.1 uncultured Cellvibrio sp. | reverse complement strand
AAAATGCTGGTGTTATTGTAGTAATTGTAGGCATATCAAACCATGCGACAAGAACGAGAAAGCTGATATCCGTTTCTTATAACGGAGAGGTAATTATTAAAGAAACCGATAATATCAATGCTTATTTAGCTTCCGGAAAGAATGTAATTGTAGAAAAATCATCACTTCCAATTTGCTCACAATCTGTTATGGATTATGGAAATAAGCCGACCGATGCTGGAGGACTTATACTTACAAGTGACTCCCGTCATGCCTTACTTGAAAAGCACCCCTCTGTAATTAACTACGTAAGGCGTTTTATGGGCTCAAGTGATTCCATAGATGGAACCCTACGTTATTGTCTTTGGATTAGCGATGAAGAGGCCAATAAGGCTTTCATGATTGAAGAAATCTTCCAACGGTTTAACGTGGTCCAGTTGTTTAGAAGCAAAAGCACAAAACCTGCAACCGTTGAGAGTGCTAAATGGCCATATAGATTTCAAGAAATCCGCCAGGTTGGCGATGAAGTTCCCATAGTCATCCCTCGTCATAGCTCTGAATTGCGCGATTATCTACCGTTTAGCATTGGCGAAAGAGGCACTATCGTGGCAGATAGTGCCTTTGCTTTCTACAACGCGCCTCTATGGGATGTCGCAATTTTTGCATCCAGGTTACATTTAATATGGATCGCGGCAGTTTGTGGAAAGATCAAAACAGATTACCGCTACTCTAACACTCTTGGGTGGAATACATTTCCAATGCCAACCCTGACAGATAAGAACAAGGCCGATCTAAGCGATAGTCTTAAAGATATTTTATTGGCAAGGGAATCCCATTTTCCAGCAAATATCGACGACCTTTATGATGCAAAAGATGGTGTGAGCAAAATGCCAAGTAATTTGCGCGAAGCTCATGAGCGAAACGATGAAATTTTAGAGCGAATTTATATTGGTCGCCGTTTTAGGAACGATACGGAAAGATTGGAAAAGCTATTTGAGCTTTATACAAAAATGACTAAAAAATAAAAGGAGCTACTGTCAATTGAGGCCTGTTAATATTTTTGAGTGCGATAAAGGCAAGGCAAGGTCAAACTTGCAAAAACATAAAATTAAATTTACTGAAGCGTGCCGTATATTTGATGGGCATACTTTAACAGCACCAAGTAAGCAAAATTCCGAACGTGGTGAAGAGCGTTTTGTTTCTATTGGTATCTTGGATGGTGATACTGCTGCGTTGGTGATCTGGACAAAGCGTTTTAATAACATTCGGGTTATTAGCGCGCGAAAAGCGAGCAGTATTGAGCGAGAGAAATATTATGCCTACATCAAAAAAACGATTAACTGAAATTGGATCGATTACAGCAGAGGGCATTGATATGTCTGACATTGATGAGCTGGGGGATTCGTTTTTTGCGAAAGCCGTTCTAACTCGGCCCGGGGAAAGTGTGGTTAGCAAGGTTAGTAAAATCTTCAACCCAGTTCCGTCTATATCGGTGAATTACTCTCATACGGGGCGCTCCACTAGAGCTAACGCCTTGGGTATGCGCCCTATGCAAGAGCGCGCCTACGAACGGCGCGGTGAGCAGTATTTATTAATCAAGTCACCACCTGCATCCGGCAAAAGCCGTGCGCTTATGTTTATTGCATTGGATAAGTTGGAAAACCAAGGAATCAAACAAGCCATTATTGTGGTACCTGAAAAATCTATTGGTTCCAGCTTCAATAATGAGCAGCTTTCCAAATATGGTTTTTGGGCAGATTGGCAGGTAGAACCAAAGTGGAATCTTTGTAATGCCCCCGGCACCGATAATGGCGGCAAGGTGCAATCCTTAGCGGTGTTCCTGAAAAGTGATGACAAGGTACTGGTCTGCACCCATGCAACCTTTCGTTTTGCGGTCGATCAACTTGGCGTAGAAGTATTTGATGATCGTTTGATTGCCATTGATGAGTTTCATCACGTCGCCGATAACGAAGATAACAAGCTGGGTGTACACCTTAGAAACCTAATCGCGCGCGATAAAGTGCATATAGTGGCTATGACTGGCTCTTATTTTCGCGGTGATGCAGAGGCGGTATTGTCGCCGGGAGATGAAGCAAAATTCGATACAGTTACTTACACCTATTACGAGCAGTTAAATGGCTATGAGTATTTAAAGCAACTAGACATTGGCTACTTTTTTTATTCTGGCTCTTATGTGGATGATATTAACCAAGTATTGGACTCTGATCTGAAAACGATTGTTCATATACCCAATGTGAATTCTCGTGAAAGTACACGACGAGGCAAAGCTACCGAAGTCAGTGAAATTATGGATGCGCTAGGTTCATGGGAAGGGAAGGATGAGCAAACCGGGTTTGACTTAGTTAAGCGCGCAGATGGGCGCATTTTAAAAATTGCCGATTTGGTGGATGATGGCCCGGATAGACACGGTAAAGTATTGGCCGCGCTTAAAGATCCAAGCCAGAAAAATAACCGTGATCATGTGGACATCATTATCGCTCTAGGCATGGCTAAAGAAGGCTTTGACTGGATTTGGTGTGAGCATGCGTTAACGGTTGGCTATCGTTCCAGCTTAACGGAAATAGTCCAAATTATTGGGCGTGCTACACGTGATGCACCGGGCAAAACGCGATCACGTTTTACCAATTTAATTGCAGAGCCGGACGCTTCAGAGCAAGCGGTCACTGAAGCGGTGAATGACACCTTAAAGGCAATTGCGGCCAGTTTGCTGATGGAGCAAGTGCTTGCCCCGCGCTTTGAGTTCAAGCCTAAAAATCCTAACAATGAAGCCGAGCCGGGCTTTGAATATGGTGAGGGTGGCTATGATCCAAATAAATGTAACGTTGGTTTTAATCACGAGACGGGGCAGTTTCAAATTGAAATAAAAGGGTTAACCCAGCCCAAAAGCCCGGAAGCAAGCCGCATTTGTCGTGAAGACTTGAATGAAGTGATTACCTCATTCGTTCAAGACAAGCAGACTATAGAACGTGGCTTGTTTGATGACGAGCTGGTGCCAGAAGAGTTAACGCAAGTGCGCATGGGTAAGATTATTAAAGAGCGTTACCCGGATCTTGATGAGGAAGACCAAGAAGCTGTGCGCCAGCATGCTATTGCTGCTTTAAATCTCACTCAGCAAGCTAAACAAATTGTGTTAGATGATGGTGCCATCATGGGCGGCCCCTCGGGAACTCCAAATGAACCAACTGCGAACACCGCACTAATTGATGGTGTAAGAAAATTTGC
>CAMLRJ010000540.1 GCA_946482345.1 uncultured Cellvibrio sp. | reverse complement strand
GAGGAACGGATGAGATCTTTTTTAAAGAGTCCAAGTTAATTAGACAGAGAACAAGTTTATTTTGTGTGCATCCTAGCGGGGGTAGAGACTTTCCATCTGTAGGTACGCCTTTGGTTTTGCACCCAACTTGTGACCCATACGATGAAAGATTGCTGTTTAATTTGTTGCCGAATGGTGTTCTTCAGCATGAATCCAGTGGAATGTGCGTTCAACCAGAAAACGGAGTTGCGCAACAAGGTCAACGATTAGTTTTGAGTGACCTGTGTTACAAAAGAGATCCGAAAGATAAGAGCATAGTGTTCGATTTCGATAAAGGTAGTTTTAGGCATACCGCTTCAGGTCTTTGCGTGCATCCAGCTGGTGGTTCGAGTACACCAAGTGCTGGAACGCAATTAGTTCTATGGAGTGGTTGTGACGATGAGCGATTGAAATATAATCGTTATTGATATTTATAAAAATAGCAATTGGTGCCCTAATTTTTACTGGGCACTAATTGTTTTTTATTTTTAATAATTAAGAGGAAATTTTAATTGAAAGTGAGATGTATTTTTCTTTTGGGGTTTATATTTATAAGTGGTGTAAGCGTTTCTTCTAACAACAATTTTTCCATTGGCCTTGGTCTACCCTACGGTGGTGTCATCGGTGGAAAATATTCCGTTAATGCGGGCGATGGAAAACTTTATGCGAGTTTGGGATTAATGGCTTACAGCAGTAATGCAGGGTCAACACCTGGTTATGCGTTAGGTTATGAGCTTCCTGTCATCAATGAAAAAAACTCAATTGGATTTTTGGTAGGAAAAGTAGCGACATCAACTTATGGTGATGACTTTAATGATTATCACGGAGCTGCATTAGCCTATTCGTATTACTTCAGTGGAATAAATGATTCATCTTGGTTGCTGGGTGCCAGTTATGCTTATGGTAAGCGTGATTTGCCGGATGATTATCCATTCGCATCTGATCAATATGATCGTGAAGATCAAGGTGTATTTATTATTTGGGGTTATCAGTTCAACTGATCGTTTTTTTGTTTCGGATTTTCTATCAATAGATCAAGGCAGCTTTGGCTGCCTTTTCTCTTTCTGCGGCACTGCTTTGGTGCTCTATAAAAATCCTTATGTTATATAAAAGAGCATTCCACAAATAAATCTTGGATTTTAAAAAAGACAAGACCGTTTTTTATTTTATCAATTAGTTGATTCTGCTCGGGTTTTTATAAAAATAAAATTCATCACGTCTTCTGGCACGCTTACTGCAATTTCTTGTAAAACAATCTTGTATCCAAGAATGAATTCAATAAATACAAGTCAGGAAATTGCGGTATGACAGAATTTTTAGGTTGGACAATTCCAGAGTGGCTTGCGGCTTATCGTAGTGGAAAATTAACGCCACGTGATGCCTTGCATTCGCTTCGTGAAAAGCTGTCAGTGGATGATAAGGCCTGGATTTATTTGCTCTCCGCCAGTGAAATTGAGCAGCAGCTTGCCGGTTTGGATGCAATAGAAAATGCGATCAATTTGCCTTTGTACGGAATTCCATTTGCGGTCAAAGACAATATTGATGTAGCTGTTGTGCCCACTACAGCGGCTTGTCCGGCATTTACTTATGTTCCTGAAAAAGATGCCAGGGTTGTTGCCGCTTTGAAAAAAGCGGGCGCAATTGTGTTGGGCAAAACCAATCTTGATCAATTTGCTACCGGCCTTGTGGGTACACGTTCACCTTATGGAGCTGTACCCAATTCTTTTAATTCTGATTATGTTTCCGGTGGTTCCAGTTCGGGTTCCGCAACCTTGGTGGCGAGAGGCCTGGTCCCGTTTAGTTTGGGGACAGACACGGCAGGTTCAGGTCGTGTGCCAGCGGGTTTTAATAATATTGTTGGATTAAAACCTACCAAGGGACGATTCAGTATTAAAGGCGTAGTGCCTGCGTGTAAAAGTCTCGATTGCGTTTCAATTTTTTCTCTCACAGTTGAGGATGCAGAAACAGTTGCATCTTTAATTGAAGGTTTTGATGTTGAAGATGGTTTTTCGCGTAAACCCCAAATTGCGCGTTATTTTTCCAATACGCCTCGTTTTGCAATACCCGCATCGCCGAATTGGTTTGGTGATGAAAAAGCTGAAGCTGCATGGCTGCTGACATTGGAAAAAATGCGCAGCATGAATGTGCAATTAGTTGAAATGGATTTCACACCCATGTTCACGCTTGCACAATTACTTTATGGCGGCCCTTGGGTTGCCGAGCGTCATGCGGCGATTGCTGATTTTATGCAAACCCACGCAGCGGACATGAATGAAGTGGTACGCAGTATTATCGAAAAAGCAAAAAACTTTTCTGCAACCGATGTTTATTCTGCTGAGTATCGCCGCGCTGAACTGGCGCGTGAAATCCAAATGTTGATGAGTGAGGTGGATGCATTATTGGTTCCGACCACGCCTCGTCATCCAACAATTGCACAAGTGATGGCTGATCCGATTCAGGTCAATAGTCAATTGGGCACTTACACCAACTTTGTCAATTTGGCCGATTGTTCTGCTTTAGCTTTGCCTGCAACCATTCGTACAGATGGTTTGCCATTTGGCATCACGTTAATTGCGGCGGCTTGGCAAGATTCTGCATTGGCGGCATTCGGAAAAAAATGGCACGCGAGTTTGTCATTGCGATTAGGCGCTACGCAAAAAACAATTCCTGCATTAATTGAAAAAAAATCGGCACCCGCAGGCTATGTTCGCCTCGCGGTTGTCGGTGCGCACCTCACCGGCATGCCACTCAATGTGCAATTGCAAGAACGCAAAGCCGTTTTTGTTGAAAGCACATTCACTGCAAAAAATTATCGTTTGTTTGCCTTACCCAACACCACTCCACCAAAACCTGGATTGATTCGAACTGATGCAAAAGGTGCAGAAATTATTGTGGAGTTGTGGGATGTGCCTTTAACCGATTTTGGAAGTTTTGTTGCATTAATTCCTGCTCCGTTGGGAATCGGCACTTTAACTTTGTGTGATGGACGAGAGGTGAAAGGATTTATTTGTGAAGGTGCTGCGGTGAAAGGCGCAACGGATATTACGAGTTTTGGTGGATGGCGGAGTTATATCGCTTCGTTGAAAAAATAGTGCTCCCCCCCTGCCAAGGGGGAGGCTGGGGGGGGTAATGTTTTTTAAAAGCCTTACCCCACCCTAACCCTCCCCTTGGCAGGGGAGGGAACAAATTTCTCTAAAGAGAAAT
>CAMLRJ010000539.1 GCA_946482345.1 uncultured Cellvibrio sp. | reverse complement strand
GCGATTGCTGAAATGGTTCCGCCACTTGCCGGACAAATCACCATAGATGAGGGTGAACTTGAACCTGATGCGGGTGGAGCAAACCAATCATCTTTTGCCAACAATTGCAGCTGTTCTTCATCAACATTAAACATGCGTTGTAAAAAAGCTGCCTGATCTTCTGCTTCTTCCGGTAAATCCAAATCCGTTTCGGTGCGAATAACAA
The DNA here is from genome assembly GCA_946482345.1 of uncultured Cellvibrio sp. Next base: position 3,019 of record CAMLRJ010000539.1, on the reverse strand, counting down.
CTTGCGCAGCAGATGAAATCAATAAATACACTTTGCATTCCGCCGCTAACAAACATTCCAATAAACGCAACCCGTATTGGGCACCGGATGCACCGGTGATGGCGAGAGTGATAGAACGTTGTTTCATGGGATCTCCATTGAGCCTGACTCATTTTTGATGATTGATCCTAAACCAATCAAGTGCTTTTATCTATGGTATGGGTAAATACCTTCTTGATTGGATAAATCTCAATTACAATCGCCGCCGATTATTGTTTTTTAATAAAGGTATCCTCAATGAAAACCTGGTTTAAGTTTGTCGGTATTGTGTTGGTTGCTTTCTGTTCCTTGATGGCACAGGCAAAAGAAAAATATTCGGTGGCTTGGACGCATTATGTTGGTTGGGAGCCTTGGGCATATGCTCAGGAAAGCGGGATTCTGAAAAAGTGGGCTGATAAATACGACATAGAAATATCCTTAACTTTGTTGGATGACTACATCGAATCAATCAATCTCTACACAGCAGGTGAGTATGATGCTTGTGTTATGACCAATATGGATGCCTTGACTATTCCTGCAGCATCAGGGGTAGATTCGACGGCCTTGATATTGGGTGACTATTCGAATGGTAATGATGGGATAGTGTTGCGGAAGGCAAACAGTGTGAAGGATTTGAAAGGAAAAGAAGTGTTGCTGGTTGAATATTCTGTTTCCCATTATCTGCTGGCGCGTGCGTTGGAGATGAATGGAATGAGTGAAAAGGATGTCAAAATCGTCAATACATCCAATGCTGACATTACCTTGACTTACATTACGGCGAATCATGCGGGCGTGGTCACATGGAATCCTCCTTTGCAAAAAGTACAGCGAGTAAGAAATACCAATTTATTATTCGATTCGTCGAAAATACCGGGGGAAATATTGGATTTGATGGTGGTAAAAACAAACGCAAATGAAAAATTAAAAAAAGCACTCGCCGGAGCCTGGTATGAAACCATGGTGGAAATGTCGTCCGGTGGAATGGCCCAGAAAAAAGCAATTGCAGCCATGGCTCTGTCAGCCGACGTCAGCCCTGCTGAATTTGAATTACAGTTAAAAACAACCGAAATGTTCTACACCCCGGAACAGGCATTGGCCGTTGCCAAAAGCGAACAGCTAATCAATACCATGGATCAAGTTCGTCGATTCAGCTTTGAAAAAGGTTTGTTTGGTACCGATGCTGAATCTGTCGATTTTGTTGGTATTGAATTTTCCGGCGGTAAAACCCTGGGCAATGCCAAAAACGTTAAATTGCGATTTGATACTCGATATATGGAATTGGCTGCGGCCGAAAAACTGTAAAATTAATTCGCCGATACCTTTCCGTTTTTAGAATGGTATTGGCGATAAAGCTGGTTTTGCGACAACCAACCATAAAATAGCCAGTAAAACGACAGGTAAGATGATTATTGCGCCGCTGGTGATATAGCGGTGATAAAAGTTCAGTAGTCGTGTTTCTTCCGCTGTATAAGAAACTATCGCTTTTTTAGAAAATAATTTTCCCAATTTGATATTCCCATACCAAATATCGAGTGCTTCCAGCGGAATTATCAGGCACAGAATAATCAATAATTTCCATTGCAACCAAGGTTGAAACCCAAACCAAAAGTAAGCCATGCAGATCCCCGAGCCTAACAAGCCTGCGAATGCGACATGCTCGAGAATCAAAAATTTGATAAATAGTTGATACAGCTTTTGGGTGGCTGTGGAATACTCGCCTTCCTGTTTGCGAATAATCATCAAGCAACACCAGGCACCCAAACTTGGCCCCAACCAAAAGATCAGTGAGCCTATGTGGATGATTTTTAGAAATGCAAAATATTCTATTGGCATAATGTTTTACGTATTGATCCAGCAACTCGGCAATTACAAGATTTTATAACTGCCAGGGTTTCGAAAAATGGTTAGTGAGATGACAAAAAACCACAGACTGCTCCACACCATTGCAAGCGCGGTAAAAATTGCAGCAAGAAAAAAAGATTGCATCACGCAGGCATAACTTAATCCCAATCCAAAAATCCAGGCGGGCATTCCGGCATAAATCAGTCTGCGATTAATTGCAGGATTTTTCAGCAGGGCAATCGTCAGCAATAATCCACCTAATGAGTAAAATCCGTTGCCTAAGAAGCCGGTTAAATAAAAACCCGTTAATTCAAGCAAACTGATCGCATCTGTTGAACCAAGAATAATCGCTTCAGGTAAAACCCAGGCAAAGAGAATTTCAGCGGTGATATCGGGAAGTGTGCCCAATCCAACCAATAAGTAGCCCAATTTTTTTGCTGTGGATGCGGGAATAAAATCCAGCAACAACGTAAAAAATCCTAACAAACAGATCGCCGCAAACATCCACCAGCTCCATCCGATTTGCCATTGATCCAGATGCTGCAAAATAAAATCACCGCGAAATTGAATGTTGGTTTGGTCACTAATCAGTCCGGGCTTGAGCACAAAGGCCATTTGATAACAGGCTATTGCCATGACTGCTATAACCATAAAACCAGCGCAGATGCGCCAGTTGATTGTGAGTTTGCCCATATAAGATTCTCTTTTTCCTGTGTTTATAAGCCCTGCTTCTGTAAAATGCGGCGGCTTGAAACATGTGCTTTACTCATCTGGCGAGTAAGCCGCAAAGTCCACGGGATTGTATATGCAATTAAACACCATAGATGAACTGATTGATGATCTGCGCCACGGCAAGATGGTCATTTTGATGGATGATGAAGATCGTGAGAATGAGGGCGATTTGATCATGGTGGCTGAACAGGTTCGGCCGGATGATATTAATTTTATGGCGACTCATGCACGGGGTTTGATTTGCCTTACCTTGACGCCGGAGCGTTGTCAGCAACTGGATTTGCCGCTGATGGTCAGCGACAACAAATCCCAACATACGACTAATTTCACTGTTTCTATTGAGGCTGCCGAGGGTGTGAGTACCGGAATTTCGGCGGCTGATCGTGCTTTGACTGTGCGTGCAGCGGTGAAAATGAATGCCAAGCCG
>CAMLRJ010000538.1 GCA_946482345.1 uncultured Cellvibrio sp. | reverse complement strand
ATGAAATGTTTCATCAACACACTGCCCACAGGAAAATTAAAATCGCCAATTGAATTGACATCAATTTGTGTATTATTCGGCAAAGATAAAAATCGCAATTTATCCGCACCATCAGACCAAAGCGCCGATTTAACATCGTAAGCAATCATGCCACTGGCCGGATTTTTTGGATTAGCGGATTGCACACAACCGGTTGCTGATAATTGTGTTGGCATGGAACCAGGAATCAATCCGGTATTGGTCACATTCATGCGCACAATTTGCTGCCCTGCACTGCCACGACCAATCGCATAAAGTTCACGATGATTGTCTTCTGCAAATGAAACCAAATCCGCAACTGCTTGATTATAAGCAACATGAGTTAAATTTCCGTTGGTTTGACGCGTCAAAGAACGCACCGTCGTTTCACAATAATCCGTATAAAAATAACGCCCGTAAGCAGCAGGAAATGCAGTACCACGATAAACATAACCACCAATAACAGAACATGCACCCGTGTTATGGCTTATCGAATAAAGTGGTTTTATTTTATTGGCGGTTGAACAACCCGGACGCCCCGAATAACAAAAATCACCTTCCATATCACCCCAACCATAATTACCACCGCGAGTGACTAAATTAATTTCTTCCCATGCCCCCTGGCCTACATCACCCACCCATAAATCACCAGTGACTGTATCAACACTGAATCGCCAGGGATTACGCAAACCATAGGCCCAAATTTCTTTTGCAATATTATTTTGTCCCACAAAAGGATTATCCGCAGGAATCGCATAAGCCAAACCATTTTCGCTGCGATCCACATCAATACGCAAAATTTTCCCCAACAAATTCGTTTGATTTTGTCCGTTTTCATGTGGATCGCCACCAGATCCTCCATCACCGGATGAAATCAGTAAATAACCCTGATTATCAAACGCCATTTGTCCACCGACGTGGTTACCATAAGGGCGAGTGAATCGTAATAAAACCACTTCTGAATTTGCGTCAAAAACGCCATCAGTACTTACTGTGAAACGTGCAATCCGCGTTTCAATTGCGTTATTGGCATCGCGCCCTGTGTAAAACAAAAATACAAAACGGTTGGATGAAAAATTCGGATGAATTGCAAAACCCAACAACCCCATTTCATCTTGTGAAGAATCTACTCGTGGATCAATATTCAAAACTTGCGTTAATTGATTGGCATTTGCATTGTTATCAAAACGCAAAATATATCCGGCCTGTCGCATCACATACCAATGGCTATCATCACCGGGTAATTGAAATAAATTCGAAGGATTTGAAATTGCCGGTAATTGTGTAAATGCCAATTGCCATTGAATTTGTGTGGTGCCTGTTGCAACCGGTTCAGGGGCAAGGCATGTGGTATTGGAAGGACGGGAGTCCAAACCCACAACAATTGATGTTGAACTCGACGAACTGACCGATTGCGAACTTGAAGAGACACTGACAGAAGTTGATAACGACGAAACACGACTGGATTGAGACATTAATGATTTGGAACCGCTCGATCCACCCCCACCACAGGCTGAAACTGCAATGGCTATTGAGATGCTGATAATCTGAATGTATTTCATGATTTGAGCCTCGGTGATTGCACCTCCCAACCTCCCCATCCACAAGGGGGAGGAGTTAGTTCCTTCCTCTTTCGAAGGGGAAGGTTAGGATGGGGTTTAGATGATCTTAGTCGCTCATCCCAACAAGGTCTGTTAGAATTTGCGCATTTTTCTATATCAAGATTTTTTGATATAGGCCCATGATTGATTAAAGGTTTTCCATGATTCCAGCACTGCAAACCCGACTTTCCGCGCTTCATCAGGCTATCCAACGACGCATTCTGATTTTGGATGGCGGCATGGGCACCATGATTCAAAGTTATAAATTAAAGGAAGCGGATTATCGCGGTGAGCGTTTTGCGGATTACCACATGGATATCGCGGGCAATAATGATTTGCTCAGCATCACCAAGCCCGACGTGATTCGCGAAATCCAACGCGCTTATCTTGAGGCTGGTGCCGATATTCTTGAAACCAACACATTTAACTCCACTCGCATTTCCATGGCTGATTACGACATGGAAGATCTGGTACCCGAATTAAATTTCGCCGCCGCAAAACTTGCCCGTGAATTGTGCGATGAGTTCACCGCGAATAATCCAAACAAACCCCGTTTTGTTGCCGGTGTACTTGGGCCAACCAGTCGCACTTGTTCGATTTCGCCGGATGTGAATGATCCCGCCAAACGCAATGTGACGTTTGATCAACTGGTCGAGAATTATGTTGAAGCCACTGATGCCTTAATCAAAGGCGGTGCGGATATTATTTTGATCGAAACCATTTTCGATACGCTCAACGCCAAAGCTGCTGTATTTGCGGTGCAACATTATTTTGATCAAGTCGGTTTTGAATTGCCGATTATGATTTCCGGCACTATTACCGATGCATCCGGCCGCACACTTTCCGGTCAAACCACTGAAGCTTTTTATAATTCACTCGCTCACGCGCGCCCACTCAGTATGGGTTTGAACTGTGCGTTGGGCGCAAAAGAATTGCGTCAATATGTGCAAGAAATGTCGCGTGTTGCCAGTTGTTTTGTCAGCGCTCACCCTAACGCCGGTTTGCCCAATGAATTTGGTGAGTACGATCAAACCGCGCAAGAAATGGTGGCGATTGTTGAAGAATTCGCAGCCAGCGGATTTTTAAATATTATCGGCGGCTGTTGCGGTACTACGCCTGCACACATCAAAGCGCTGGCGGATGTAATGGTGAAATATCCTCCGCGCAAAATTCCTGACATAGAACCAGCATGTCGCTTGTCGGGACTCGAGCCTTTTAATATCACCAAAGATTCTTTATTCGTTAACGTCGGCGAACGTTGTAACGTAACCGGTTCAGCCAAATTTAAAAAATTAATTGTTGAAGAAGATTACACCACCGCATTGGAAGTCGCACTGGAGCAAGTGGAAAACGGCGCGCAGGTAATCGACATCAATATGGACGAAGGCATGTTGGATGCCGAAAAAGCCATAGTACGTTTTTTAAATTTAATTGCGGGCGAGCCGGAAATTGCGCGCGTGCCCATTATGGTGGACTCTTCCAAGTGGGAAGTGATTGAAGCCGGTTTAAAATGCATTCAAGGCAAACCGATTGTTAACTCCATTAGCTTGAAAGAAGGCGAAGAAGAATTTTTACACAAAGCCAAATTGTGTATGCGTTACGGCGC
>CAMLRJ010000537.1 GCA_946482345.1 uncultured Cellvibrio sp. | reverse complement strand
CCTCACTGTCTTTGTCTGGGTTACGAAGCATCCCTAGGCAGTATCCAGTAATTGTACGGCGCTGTTTGCTTGATACAGATTGCGTGTTAAAGCGAGCATATTGAAGATTGCCGCCAAGCATAGCAATTTGGATAGCATCTAAAGTTGATGATTTTCCTGAGCCATTTGGTCCAAGAAAAGCGGTTGATCCTTCGATCTCGATATCAAAAGCCTCATGAAGATAAAATTGAACAAGTACAACTCGTTTCAGTTGTTTCATAATTTATCCTCTTCTGACTTATCATCTGCCTTAATGCTTGGCTCATAAAGGGCTTCTGCGTGCGCCTTAAGCATTGCCAATGATCGCTCATTGATTAAGCTTTGAATGCCTGGAAGAATTTCAACATACCACGTAGCATCGCCCAAATTTTCCGCTTTAACTGGACGAGCAATCCCCCATCTCCTCATTGCATCCAATAACCCAATCAATTCTGATTGCGGTTTCATTGGTAATTCACGCCCAGTAGATTCATTGAATGCAATCTCCAACTCAGAGAGATTGATACCTGCTATTCCCGCATTGAGAGAACCACGATTCATGTGATGGTCATATAGTTTGCGAAGCACCAAAGCAAGAAGCGTATGCATAAGTGGTATCTTGCTAGTGTCAGGCTGTATTGGAATAGCCGCTACATATCGTTGTTGCGAATTATGATCTAGCCTACAGCCGAATAAATCGATGGCTTCGGCGAAATCAGACTCATGGGTTGATATGATGTCGTAGTCTATGCGTTGACGAGGATTGGATTGATACAAAATCTGTTCAACAACGAGTCTCATTGCAGCTCGCTGAAAATCACTTATCGCATATAGTGATTGCTCTTCAGCAACGCGTTTCCAATTAGTTGGCATAATTATTTCCTTTAACTTATCGTCGATGAATTTTCACAACTGGAGCTTCAAGATAATTATTTTCAAAACGCTCGCCAGTTAGTTCCATTTCAATATGTTGAAATAAGTCTTTGTATGGCTTCGCACGAATTATTCCTTTCTTTAGATTTTTTCGTGAACGTTCCGCTATCAGACCTAGTCGGGTGAGAGCGGCGAATACGCAAAGATCGTTGATGCAATCAATTGACATGGCAGAGTTCTCTAAAAATCCACCAACAGGAATATAGCGAGAAATGTAATCCATGATTCGAGTTTCAGATACTTCGCGATTTCCTTTCATAATTTGACGAACCAGTCGTCTAGCTAGCTCCTCAGGTGATAATTCTCTCTTTTTAATGATCGCGCCTTTGCGTGCTTGAGGTTTTGTCACAGGAAGCTTTAAGCTGTCTTCACTTAGCAATTTTCCCTGTGACCAACCCATTGGCAGCGTTATTTCCTCCTCCTTGATAGAGTCGGCCGCGCGCACGACAGCCTCAATTGTTTGATTAATCCACAGATCAAAATTGCCTTGTGCTCTCACTTTATATTCGAGATAGCCGAGCGCTTGATCATTTGCTTTAGTAACCGCATCTTTTAGACGAGTTAGAAGCTTATCCACATCACGCAATGCAAGCACTCGTGCTGTATCCGCGTCAATTAATAAGTCCGCCTCATCGTCATTTCGACAGCGCAGGTTTTTTCGATACCATTTACGTAGCTTGGAGCGATTTTCAGGATCCTCTACAATTTGAGAAACTAGATCAATTATTTCCCAACGTGATGTCAATGGGTGATTACGAGAAAATAAATCCGAGTAGTCGCCAATATATAAGCTAGAAATATAATCTCCAAAAAAACGCTCAAGAAATATATGTGTAGTGTCTTGTTGGCGTAAATACTCACTAGCTTCGCGTACGCGCATACGTGTTGTATTTAGCATTTGTAAAAGAGCCGAACATTCCTTGGCTGCAACTTGAAATACAGCTGCATTTAGCTCCGGATCAGCATGAACATGACTTAAGTTATTTCGTATTGATTGCACGCGACCGCTAATAAATTCTGGGCCTTGCTCCGCAAACGTTTTTAATAACTCAAAAAGGCTTTGCACCGTTGGACGCATAATTACAAATTGTGTAAAGCCAACCCGATCCATAGTTAGCCATTCACTTTCAATCAAGCTCTTAAGTGCGCCATTGGCTCTAACATTGAGCGCTGTGATCTGTTCATCTGGATCAACTTCATGCTCGTCATCCCAACGCTGCAGAAATCTTTCAATGGATGCAATTACACGTTTTTGAGTCCAGCCCTCACCATCAGGGGGGTCAGCCTCAGGTGCAAAAAAATCGTGATAGAGATGACTGAGCAAAGACCAGTTACGGCGCGCATGCTCGGACGCCCCTAGTGGACGAAATATCCTCTCCGGGACTCGATCAAAGATATTGGCATCTAAATCTTCCATATATGCCCTATAGTATTTACATAGATGTTAAATTAACATATATGTAAATTTAACATTAGTAAAGAGGGATAGATTTGGACAAGCGTACATTTAGGCAATTTGAGTTCATTGAGCTCGTGCTCGCATATGAAGGGTTGCTGACGAATCAACGCTTACGAGAGAAATTCGATATATCGAGCGTTCAAGCATCTAGAGTATTAGCTTCTTATCGGAGCGCTCATCCTGATAATGTTTTGCATTTAAAGGGTGGAGGGCGAGGAAGATACGCCCCGTCTTCGAAATTTACACCTGCAATTGCGACCCTTGGTGTAGAGCATTATTTCCAAACTGTAGCAAATACTGCTGAAAATATTGAAGTAGAAGACGTGCGAAAGGATTTCACTGTAGTCACGCCACAAAGTTTCCGTGTAATCCACTCGGCAATGAGCGAAGGCAATGCAGCACAGATAACGTATAGATCTATGAATCACCCCAATGGAATAGATAGGATTGTTCATCCCAGGGCGTTTGTATTTGCTGGTCGTAGATGGCATTTAAGAGCGTTTGATGAAAGTACAACTGAGCATCGTGATTTCAATTTGTCACGAATTTCTAACGCAATCTCCTCTCAGAAAAATGTTTCAACCCCTGTTGATGCTGATTGGGAAAATTATGTGCATCTCTTATTACAACCACACCCGTTATTAACTCCCGACCAAGAGAAACTAATCAGAGACGAGTTATTTAATGGGGCCGCTGCAAGACGTGTAACGGTTCGACGCGCGCTTGTTCAATATACTCTTAGAGAGTTGGAAATTGCTGTTGATCCAAATATTCAAAGACCACCCTTCCAAACCCAGCATATTTGAGTCTTTTGGGT
>CAMLRJ010000536.1 GCA_946482345.1 uncultured Cellvibrio sp. | reverse complement strand
CAGTCTGATTTGGGGAACCCCACAAGAGTCTGTTATTAATATCATCCTGCATGATTCAGTATTTTTATATCTGTTTAATTTTTTTAAAGTCATCATGACTTATTTTGCATGCACAGGTATTTTCTTTTATTCACGTATGCAAGATGCAAAATTGGCATTAGTTAATTTGCAGCGTGAAGCAGCGGAAGCTCTGGATAAAAAATCGCGATTTCAATTGCAGGCTCTACAAGCTCAACTGAGCCCCCATTTTTTATTTAATTCATTAAACTCTATCAGTGGTATGGCACGTAATCAGGAAAATGCGCGAATCGTGGCAACGGTAGCGCATTTGGCTGATTTATTGCGTTATACCATTGCAGCAACTCATCAATCCCAGGTTATTTTGGAGGATGAATTAAACTTCACCAATCATTATATTGAGTTGCAAAGGATACGTTTTGAAGGTTGTTTTCATTATTCCAGAGAGATTAATCTTGGTGACAGTGACAGCTATATCTATTGTCCACCATTTTGTATTCAAACTTTGATTGAAAATGTGTTTTCCCATACAGAGTTAAGTCAGACTAATCCTGTATTTATTTCCTTGAGTATTAGTGAAGAAAGGGATTCAGTCAGAATAAAAGTGGAGAACACGCCACTTATTCCCACGTATCATGAAGGTGCCGGAGTTGCACTGAAAAATTTACGCGAAAGATTGGAGTTGCTTTATGGCAATAAAGCAGAGCTAATTATTTTTTCGAATGAACAGATGTTTTCAGTCAGTATCATTTTACCCATAAGGTACGAAAATGATTAAGACGGTAATGATTGTTGATGATGAGCCGCTTGCACGTATTAACTTGCGTCAGCTTATTGATAAATTTACTGACTGGACAGTCGTGTTAGAACTTGAAAATGGCAAGGATTTGGAAAGCCATGTCACTAACCTGCAGCCCGATGTGGTATTTCTGGATATTCGAATGCCAAAACGAAATGGTATTGCAGCGGCGACAGGTTTATTAAGCTTGAATAATCCACCGCTGGTAGTATTTGTCAGTGCCTACAGTGATTATGCATTACAGGCATTTGAACTTTATGCGCTGGATTATCTGTTAAAGCCGTTTAGTGATGAACGCTTCATACAAACTGTTAATCGTTTGAATAGTTTGTCAGGAAAAACTCAGTTAATTGACTCAGTAACCAGACAACAATTGGAATCCACACAGGAAAAAAAATACTTAAAAGTGTTGATTATCCGCTCAATCAGTCTTGTACAGATTGTCGATTTAAAAGATGTTATCTGGTTTCGTGGCAGCGGAAATTATGTTGAAGTGATGCTGGCCAAAGAAAAATATTTACATCGCGTTCCTATCAGTTTTCTGGAATCTAATTTGGATCCTGAAAAATTTGCCCGTTGTCATAGAAGTGCAATTGTTCGCTTGTCAGCGATTAAGGAAATAAAAATTCTTGATGATGGCCAATTCCAGATTCGCCTGGAAAATGGCGATACTACAAAGCTGAGTCAAACCTATAAAGACAGTATTTTAGGTCGTATAGAAAACTAAACAGATCTCATCCCGCAAAATTCACACCTCCAATTCCCTGTTTCATCCCATCAATTCCCTGTTTTGTCCCAGATTGCTTGTATTGGCAGCAAGGAATTTTAGAATCGCCCTGCACCACACATCAACCAATCCACAATAGAAAGTGGTGCAATATAAAAATTCACAGCGGAGTGATTTATGATTCACATTAATAAAATACAACCACTGATGTTGGGCCTGGTTGCCTTTATATTGGTTGGTTGTGGTTCTGGTAATAGCGAAAATACCGGTTCCAGTGCAGCTAATCTTTCAAGTGTTATATCAAGTTCGGTTGTTTCCAGCTCTGTTTCTATTTCCAGTTTATTATCAAGTGCAAACAGCAGTTCAATATCAAGTTCTGTGTCCAGTTCGGAATCAAGCTCAAGCTTGAGTTCCAGTTCAAACTCCAGTTCCAGTGTTTACACCGTGGCTACTTTTGCTTCGGCAGCAGCATTTAACGGTGACGGTTTAACGATTGATAAAGATGGAAATATTTTTGTTGGAACATCTAAAGGGCATACAGTCAATAAAATCACACGAGATGGTCAGGTATCGTTATTTGCAACATTTACAGCGGGTTCTGCGAATGGATCTGATATTGATTCACAGGGTAATTTATTTGTTGCCAACGTGTCCTCCGGTATTATTCAGAAAGTAACGCCTAATGGTGAAGTCAGCGATTACCTGACAGATCTCAACGGGCCTGCGGGAATTTATATTGATGATCAGGATAATTTGATTGTTGGCTTGTATGGAAAAGGCAGTACAGCGGGTGCTGAAGTTTTGAAAATTACACCGGATAAAACCATCACGTCATTTGTTAGCGGAAATGGATTAACCAATGTTGTGGGTGTAACAGGTGATGCTCAAGGACGTTATTTTGCTGCCAATTTTTTAACGGGCGAAATTTTTGAAATTACAGGCGGTATCGTCAGGCAAATTGGTGCAGCGGGCACCAGGGTTAATCACATGAAATATTCCAAGGGATATATTTACATGCCTAACCCATTCGATCATCTGGTTCGCCGAATGGATTTGAATGGTAATTTCGAATTGATCGCTGGTATTAAATCCCAAGCAGGTTCAGTCAACGGATCAAGTCAGGTTGCTACATTTGCACGTCCTAACTCTGTTGATATTTCACCGGATGGCAAAACGCTTTACATTCTTGATTTTAATACTGGAGATGTAAGAAGTATTTTAATGGAATAAGTGCTTACGACTTTGAGTGGAGTGTGTGCTCGGCAGTGTGTATTCGGTCTTTAGCGTTGTAAGTCTCGTCTTTATGGGTAATACAGAAAAAGTTGCCACAGCCCGGGTGTAGCCGGGCTTTTTTTATTTCTCATCAACTGTAATCAATAATGCTGAGTCAAATAACGCAGAAGGCGGAACGACTTTTTCATCGAGCGGAATATTGTTGCCGTATCTTTCTTTCAATTTGGTTTTCACCGCAGGGTGGGTGAGATCAAAACTGCCCAGTTTGCTGAGTGGAGCCAATTCAATATCAGCTGCTTTATATAATTTCCAAACCAATTCGGAGCAATAAATTTTGTCGTCAGACCAGCCAAAGACCAAGTCATAGTTTTTCCCTTCATATTTTTTACTTTGTTTTTCCAGTGTACTTATGACTTCTGATGAAAGACTGGATTTAGCTCGTTTGATAAC
>CAMLRJ010000535.1 GCA_946482345.1 uncultured Cellvibrio sp. | reverse complement strand
TCCGGGTTCCAGCCGCCAGGCATCCGACTCACGCAGGGCAATAAAACCGGCATCGACAAGCTTGCGTTTCATATAAGCGGTTGCATGAAATGCAGTAGGAGCGGATCGCAAAAACTTCAGCAATCCCTGATTAAACTCATCAAGGGCAAGGAGCATAACTGACTACCTGATTAATCGATTTGAATTTGCCTGCCAGAGTAGAATTTCTGTAAACCAACATCAAGCAGTAAATCGAGGATAGATAACCCAATAATTAAGTTAGAAGCCGGAAGGATAGCTAACACTGTCAATTTTCTTCATCATAATAAATTGATCAAAATTCAAACCTGGATCTGCACCTCAAATTTACCACTTCGAAATTTGTTATTTCTCGTTAGTTTGTAAAGAAAAACCTTCAGGGAATATTGTCGAATCATCAATTACGGCTCCAGAAAAATCAGCAAGCTCAATGCGAGTACAAATTAAATTTGCACCTCTTAAATCTGCATCTCTAAAGCTGGCATAGCCAACATCAGAACCATGTAAATTTGCATGACGTAAGTTCGCTTGATTGAAACTAGCACCAATAAGTGATGAATTTGCAAGTGATGCTCCCTCTAAGTCCGCTAGATTTAGCAAAGCATTAATCAACTTTATTTTTTCTAAATTAGCATTTTTTAAAATCGCATTACTTAGCAATGCACCGCGAAGATCAGAATTAGACAGGTTCGTATTTGATAAATCCTCTCCCTCCAGAACAGCTCGATGAAGATTTACTTCAATAAGATTGGCTCCTGATAATGAAGCAATATCAAAATGGGCATTTTCTCCAGTTTGGCATTTTATTGTGATCATTAGTAATTTCCCCAATAGATGGCATCGGCAACTGTATCCTGTTTGGCTTCACCATATCCTCACTGCCATACGCATAACGCGCTACTGAACAAGTATATTCGCAGAAAACTCTCCGATCAAAAATTATTCAGCAAAGCTAAAGCAACTCAGAAAGAACTTAAAAAAACAAAAACCCCGGCCTTCATGACCGAGGTTTAGGCACCGCTTTTTTAATTAAATACTTCCCTTCACAATTTCTTCAAAATCAATCGAGACTGACCCTATCGATTTGCGACAACTGCCGCGCACCAAACAACAATTTGTGATAGAGATGCTCGATACCGTTATTCAACAGTCGGCGCAATCCTGACAACCCCTAAAAACAAAACCCCGATCATCCTGACCGGGGTTTAGCTACCGCTTTTTTAATCAATTAAAACAACTTACTCATTTTTTTCTGGATCAATGGAGCCTGACCCTATTGATTTTCTAGGAAAGATGACCGCCATGGCTATTTCAGATGACGATAGAGAATTTTTTATTCGATTGGGTGCGCGTATTGCAGACTTGCGTAAAGCCAAAAATATTACGCAAATTCAAATGGCCGAGTTACTCGGTGTTTCGCAACAAACCATTAATTCGTATGAAGTCGGCAGGCGGCGTGTGCCGGTGTCAGCATTGCCGCAATTGGCAAATGCCTTAATGATTTCAATCGAGGAGTTATTAGGGGAAACCACACAAAACAAAAATAACAAACGCGGCCCCGCGCCAAAATTACAAAAGCAGGTGGAGATTATTAGCCAGTTACCCAAGACCAAACAAAAACTGGCAACCGATTTACTGGATGCGATTATTCAACAAAGCTGATTTCTAAAAGCAAAAACCCCGATCATCCTGACCGGGGTTTAGCTACCGCTTTTTTAATGAATTAAACAACTTACTCATTTTTTTCTGGATCAATGGAGTCTGACCCTATCGATCTACTAAAACAACTTATTCATTTTTCTGGATCAATGGAATCTGACCCTATTGGTTTCTTGGATCAATGGAATCTGACCCTATTGGTTTCTATTGGTTTTCATCAATCTTCAATTTTTCTTTCGTTCGATAATATTCAATATATTCTTTGGTTATTGCTTCGGTCTTTTCTGAAATTACCCACGAAGAGTCATAGTAAGCCATTATTTTACCTTTGTATTTTTTTGCAAAAACCACATAATCCTTTCCGACTTCAAACTTGGCTCCGCAATTGGATGGATTCGTAGTCCAAATATTGATTTGGCCTGACATTTTTTCATTATTGGACTCCAGTATCGTAATTAAATATTTTTCTTTCGTTAAAGAAAAATCTTTCTTTTTTTCTTTAACATGACCAATAAAGGAAAACTCATAACTCTCAGCTAAAAACTTAATGTTATCCATTTTCTTACAGCTATTCGCTGATGAATCAATTGACATAAACAACATAAACAGCATAAATAATTGCTTCATTGTCGCCTCCTAAAACCCACATGAGCCAGGGTACACAAGACACGAATATGTATCAGCGTTACTGTAACCACTGGATTTATTAAATAAAGGGTTATTTCCTTCTTCAATATATTTATCTCTCCAAGCACCAGCCATATGTGCAGATTCGTGCAGCATTATAGATTGCCTGTTTGTTGAACCATAACTAAAATAGTTATTATTTAGATAAATTTTACTTGATAGAGCCCCACCTAAGACATAGGCAGGAGCAACGCGTCCAGAAAACGGAATGCTGATGTTATTCCCTGCAGCTAAAATGGCACCTTCACCTCGTTCTCCAATTTTATTGGCGGCTTTATCCAGTCCACCTGCTAATTTATTAAGGCCTTTTTCAGATGTAAATTTATCACCAAATTTTTCACCTATTGCAGCAACTGTAGCATTGTCTGCATCACTCAATTTTTCTCCAGATGCCATTTTTGCAGTTATACCCTTGATGCCATTTGAAACAGTCGTCGCATCTTTGCGAGCTTGATCAG
The DNA here is from genome assembly GCA_946482345.1 of uncultured Cellvibrio sp. The sequence continues at coordinate 408 of CAMLRJ010000535.1, read as the reverse complement.
CATCATTCAAAGCTTGTTCACACTTTTCACCTTTTAAATTACTGCCACATTGTGCCATCCCCGTCGGATCAATCTTATTAACCGGATCATTTCCCACATAGGTATACCAATTCATCCCATCCTTGTAACCAATCGGATCAGTTTGTAAAAAACGACCCAGCTTGGGGTGGTAGATACGTGCCTTGTAATAATTCAAGCCCAATTCCGGTATCCATATCTGGCCAGTAAAACCATGACGACCAATATTGGTTGCAGCGGGAATACCGTAATTATCGTATGCATTTGTGCTTAATACATTCCCGTTTGTGTCTGTGTGCGCAATAACACTACCGGTGTGATCTGAATGAATATAGCGTCTGTAACTTTCACCCACTGAATTACCAAAATATTGGACAATCGGTTCATCTA
>CAMLRJ010000534.1 GCA_946482345.1 uncultured Cellvibrio sp. | reverse complement strand
CGCCATAAAAGGGATTACTCCTCCACGCCAACCACTGGCCACAGCCGCTTACGAAGAACACCTGTATTTTCGTGGCTACATGCAACAACTTCGCAAAATCCAACAATCTGACGAGTTCAGATTAGCTTCTATGGCTTGATGCCTGAACAACTGAAGACGCACTGCTAGAAAGTGCGTCTTCTTCACTTGTATACTACCCTCCCCGGATCGAACTTCTTCGGTCTAAAGGTCCGCATTGTTGAATTTCCAAGAGTCCATATCAAATGAAAGAAACCTGGCGTTGGTTTGGCCCGAAAGACCCTATTAGTCTGCAACATATCAAACAAGCCGGAGCCACTGGCATAGTGACTTCGTTACATCACATTAAAACCGGTGATGTCTGGCCTATGGCAGACATTCTCGAACGCAAAAAAATGATCGAAGATCACGGATTGGAATGGGCGGTGATCGAAAGCATTCCGCTGCACAACGACATTAAAACCCGTACCGGTAATTACCAACAATTGATCGACAATTACAAACAATCGATTCGTAATGTTGCAGCCGCCGGTGTTTACGATGTGTGTTACAACTTTATGCCAGTTGTGGATTGGACTCGCACCAATTTAACTTACACCTTGCCTAACAATGCTCAGGCATTGCGTTTTGAAATGAGCGATTTTGCCGCTTACGACGTGTACATGTTGCAACGCCCCAACGCCGAAAAAGATTACAAACCCAATGTTCTCGCCAAAGCCAAAGCGCGTTTGGATGCAATGAGCGATGAAGAAAAACAATTACTCGAAAAAAATATCATTGCCGGATTACCCGGGGGCGAAGGCTCTTATGATCGCGACGGTATTCGTGCGGCAATCGATCAATTTATCAAAATGGGTGATGCCGGAATGCGTGCAAATTTATTTGCATTTTTGCGCGAAGTTGTACCGGTTGCGGAAGAAGTCGGCGTGCGTATGGCAATACATCCGGATGATCCGCCCTTTTCATTATTCGGTTTACCACGAGTGGTATCCACAGCAGATGATGCACGTGCGTTATTAAATGCGGCACCCAGTCCTGCTAACGGTTTAACTCTCTGCGCAGGTTCTTATGGTGCGCGTTGCGATAATGATTTGGTTGCTATGGCACGCGAATTCGGCGAGAGAATTTATTTCGTACATTTGCGTAATATCAAACGCGAAGATGACGGTTCATTTTTTGAATCCGATCATTTGGATGGCGACAATGATATGGTCGGTTTGATCGATGCATTGCTCGATGAAGAACAACGTCGCAAAAAAGCCGGTGTCAATTTGCCTGCAATTTCCATGCGTCCTGATCACGGTCATTTAATGGGAGATGATTTAGGTAAAACCGGTATGAACCCCGGCTATTCCTACACTGGCCGCATGAAAGGCCTTGCAGAATTGCGCGGTGTTATTCATGCACTCACCACTTTGCGTGAACGTGGTTTACGTGCTTGATGGGCGGACAATATTTTGATCCACTAACAGTGGAATGCCCTTTCTGTAAAACGAAAGCGGCATATCCACTCAAAGATCTGGAAACTTATCAAGCCTCTTGCATGCAATGCAAAAAATCTTTGGCGCAAGTCAGCCGCCAAATGGATCAAACCAAGCAACAACACTCCTCTGAATTATCAAACTTCTGGCTGAAACTGGAATTATTTGATGATTACATAATGGATGAATCGTTAACGGACGAAGAATTTGATAATCTCCAAACGCTTGGCGAGTTAATTGATTTATTGAAACGATTTGATCCTGACGCATCAGTAGAATCTGTCGCGCAACATCCCACATTATCGTCTGCAATAAAAATCTTGAGTAACCAACCAATAGATAAAATCAAGCTTGACGACCTGGCTATTTTGCAAACACGAACAAAAAAATTACCTTTTGAGCAATTTGCATTGGTTGGTGCACGCATTTTTACGGGAGATGAATTTCTCAATAATCATGCGGTGATTATCAATGGCGACACTATTGAGTCCATAATTCCGATACAAAATTTATCGGGTAATATCCAACAAATCGCTTTGCATGAAGGTTTACTGGCGCCGGGTTTTATTGACCTGCAAGTCAATGGCGGTGGTGGCAAATTTTTTACGCATGAACACAGTTTATCGACAATAAAAACTATGCTCGATGCTCACAGAAGCAAAGGCACAACATCACTCTTACCAACACTTATCAGCGAGAGCGCAAGCACACATCAGCAAGCGACCAACTCAGTGTTGACTGCAATAAATGCGGGATTTAAAGGCGTATTGGGTTTACATATCGAAGGGCCATTTTTTGCCAACACCAAACGCGGCGCTCATGCTGAAAAATTTATTCGTGAAATAGAATCAACCGATATTGCTTGGCTGAAAAATCTTGCAGCGCAGGAGTTAAAAATTCTCATCACTCTTGCGCCGGAAACTTTACAACTCAATCTGATTCGCGACTTGACTCAACAGGGAATATTGGTTTTCGCCGGTCATACTGATGCGACTTACGAGCAAATCCAAACTGCAATTAATGAAGGGCTCGCAGGTTTCACTCATCTCTACAATGCCATGAGCCAAATGACTGCACGCGAACCAGGCGTTGTGGGCGCAGCCCTGGAAAATTCGCAAACCTGGTGTGGCATTATTCTGGATGGTCACCATGTGCACCCCACTGCCGCTCGACTCGCTTATCAATTGAAAAAAGACAAATTATTTTTAGTCAGTGACGCCATGGCGACCGTCGGCGGAAATAAATCTTTTCCACTTTACGACGAAACTATTACGGAAATCAGCAGCGAATCATCACCCAAACTGGTGAATCAAAATGGCAAACTCGCAGGCAGCGCCATAGGTTTAATAGACGCCGTTAAATACGCCCATAAAGTTTTGCAAATCGATCTTTCAGAAAGCTTACGCATGGCTTCACTTTACCCTGCCAGATGCATCAAGCTTGATAATCAACTGGGAAGAATACAATCCGGTTACAGAGCAGACCTGGTACATTTCACTGACGATTTCCAAGTGAAATCAACCTGGGTTGCGGGTGAATGGAAAATACATAACCCCTGATTTATCTCGATTGATTGTGAAAAATGACAACCAGTTCCCCGAGCCTTGTGACTTCAATTTGAGTTAAAAAAGTCTCTTCTGCACATAATGACCATAAGAAATTAATTTTTAGGTCAAAATATTATGTCTGCAATTGCACCGGTAAAACTCTGGTTATGCGCTTCTGCGTTTTTATTTCTGA
>CAMLRJ010000533.1 GCA_946482345.1 uncultured Cellvibrio sp. | reverse complement strand
ATAAACATGGATAGTGTCAGTATAAAAATTGTAAACACCTAAAAACTCTTTTCCGCATCCCAATGGCCAATTAATTGGTGCCGCCGTAATTTTTAATACATTTTCGATTTCATCAAGAAGCTCAACAGGATCACGACTTTCACGATCCATCTTATTGATAAAGGACAAAATGGGCGTGTCACGCAAACGACAAACTTCCATTAATTTTATCGTTCGATCTTCAACACCCTTGGCACCGTCAATCATCATCAACACCGAATCAACTGCTGTTAATGTACGATAAGTATCTTCAGAGAAATCTTCGTGACCGGGAGTATCCAGCAAATTCACAATTCGATCATTATAAGGAAATTGCATGACTGAAGAGGTCACGGAAATTCCGCGCTCCTGTTCCATTGCCATCCAATCAGATTTTGCATGCGGGCCGCGTTTGCCTTTTACCGAGCCCGCAATTTGAATAGCATTTCCCCATAACAATAATTTTTCTGTCATGGTTGTTTTACCCGCATCCGGGTGAGAAATAATCGCGAATGTGCGACGCTTTTCAATTTCTGCAGCTAAATTCAACATAAAAAAACAAACCAGATTAATGAATATAAATTACAGGGCGTTAATTGTTTTTTTCAACCAAAACCACGCCCATAACCCCAGCAATATATTGGCGACACTGGTCGCCACAAAAAGCCCATACAACCCACCCAGATATTGTCCGATCCAGGCCAGTGGCAAATACACATAAAAAACACGCCCGGCAGATATCATCATGGCAGGCCAGGGACGTCCCAAACCATTAAATGCACCATTGACTGACATCACCAATCCATAAGCGCCATAACTGATTGGCACAATCAATAGATATGCAATCGCCGTTTCAATTGCACGCTGGTGATCACCAAATAAACCCGCAATTTTACTACCAAAAACTGCCAGAATAATCGCCAAAAAAATGCCAAAAACAATACAAAATTTTGTTAATACATTAAGCGCTTCGTTCAAACGATTGATTTTTCCTGCACCCAGATTTTGTCCGAAAAATGGCCCCACAACACCGGATAAAGCATAAAAAACAATTAACGCCAAAGGTTCAATACGCATTGCAATTCCCAAACCCGCAACTGCATCAACGCCGTAAGCAGCAACCATAGCAACCACTATTGCGCTGGCGAATGGAATAATCACATTGGCCACCATTGCAGGTGCACCCACTTCAATAATCGTCAACCATGATTTTTTTAATTCACTCCATTGATGAAATGGGTTCACCAACATATGCACACGAAAATGCAAAATATAAATAGCAATCGTAATCATGAAAATCCGTGTAATCAACGCTGCTATAGCAGCGCCTTCCAATCCCATTGCAGGCACACCAAAATAACCAAAAATTAAAATCGGATCCAAAATTAAATTAAACAGCGCAGCACCACTCATCAAATATCCTTGTACACGACTCATGCCCATCGCCCTGAGCGCAGATAAACACACCATGGGCACCATTAAAAAAGGTGCACTGATGTACCAGATGGTCATGTAGGAATAAATTTGCGGGATTAGAATATCGGTTGCGCCTAACAAGCGAAACAAGGGGTCAATTGTCAACCAACCCAACACACAAAAACTTACCGATATAATTAAAGTGAGTGTCATTGCATCAGTCGCCAAGCGACGTGCTCTGTGTGCATCACCTTCACCAACTGCTCGTGCAATTGCAGATGATGTCCCTGCACCCAATCCAATACTTAAACTGGTTAACACCATAATGACAGGAAAGGTAAAACTAAAAGCGGCGAGAGGATCTGCACCTAAATGCGCAATAAATAATGTCTCTATAGCGTTAAGCGACATGGTTGCCATCAAACCCAAAATCAACGGCATAGCAAGCGTTCTGAGCTGATCAGAAACTCTGCCTTCAATCAAAGTCGCCTGTAAAGTTGCTGCCATAGAATTGCCGATGGGATTTTACGCAAAGTTCGAATTATACAGAGAATCGTGAAGGGTTTTGATTAAAGTTGTTTTGCCATCAGCAAAGCATCTTCATATCCATTATTCGTTGGATAATAGTTTTTTCGATTGCCTATCTCAAAAAAACCTTCTCGTGAGTACAGTTCTATGGCTTTGCGATTGGAGACACGCACTTCAAGAAACAACATATCTGCCTTTCCCTGAACCAATTTCAGCGCATGAGCCAATAATAATTGGCCAATCCCTTTACGCTGAAAGTCCGGAGATACAGCCAAATTTAATAATTCAGCATCACCACCGGCGTGAGTGACCACTACATACCCAACCAATTTATTTTTGTATTCCGACAACCAACATTTTTGACGGCCTTTCAAACAATCTTCGAAACTAGATCTACGCCAGGGATGACTGTGCGCACTTCGTTCAAGTTGCATAACCTGATCTATATCAGTTTCCAACAATTCCCGAAGCTGCAAATTCATACCTGAAAAAGTTACTAACTCGATCATAGAACTTTACGCTTTATACCAAAGACAAGAACTGTATTTTTAATTGTGGTTGAAGTAAAAATTGACTTAAATCAGGAAAAATTTTTGCGGTGATGGGCTTATCTGAATCTGTTTGATCCAACTTGATACTGCAAGATCCCGCAAAACAATCATCTGACATCACAATTTCAGAGGAGAAATATCGATAAGCATCGCCAAAAAACCACATGGTTTTTATTGATTGAAACTCATTCTGCACACTTAACCATGTCTGCAATTCTGCGCAAGCATCTTTTTCAGTTAATACTATTTTGTTATTTTCAATCGCAGGCCAACGTAATATCTCCTCCGATAAAATCAATTGATGTTGTTTTAAATAACAACGAAGGAAATTATTCAAGAATAACTCAGTAGGCATTGCATTCAAGTCGCGTGAAGCCACAATTAAAAAACCGGAACCCGGCCGCCACACACTTAATGAAAACGATTGGATTGATGGTATTTTTTTATCTTCAAATTGCTGCAATATATCGCCAATTCGAAACGCATCATTTTTGGCGGTATTTTTTTCAGCAACAGCATTTAAAACCTGATTTAAATCTATTGTTGGTTTTGCTGATTCCTGTTGGTTTTTAACATTAACGCCCAGAGGCGTGACAACTCCCTGATCAACCCATACAAGTGATTGATCGCAGCGCTGTGATTCAGCAGCAAATGGAAGTTTCCATCGAGGAATATAACTTTCTATTCCTATAGCCTGCAGGTATTCCTGACGATGAAGTTCATGCATAA
>CAMLRJ010000532.1 GCA_946482345.1 uncultured Cellvibrio sp. | reverse complement strand
AGGGGAGTTAGGGGGGATTTAAAAATTTTTAATTTAAAACAAGACCCCACCCTAACCCTCCCCTTGCCAGGGGAGGGGACTGATATCACTCCGCAAAAAGTAGGGAGTAAAGTTCCTCCCCCTGGTAAGGGGGAGGTTAGGAGGGGGTCTTTTTTTAAAACCGCCCGCTAATCCCCACCGCAATATTGCGTGCAGGTAATGGCGCTTTATCTTTTAAAAATGAACTGTGTACGCGCGCGTATTCGTCAGTCAGGTTGTAGCCTTTCACAAATAATTGAATATCAGGCATAAACGAATAACTCACAATCATATCCAGTGTGGAATAACTGTCGGTTGGTGTTTCCAGTTCGGTAATTCGATTTTGTGACGCATAGTGTTGCGCAGTTAATTGAACTCGCCATTGATTTTTTTCATACTCACCGGAAATGCTATAACGTCTGGGTGGAATTCTCGGTAAATGAGATGATTCGTTGACTTCAGCGCGGGTGGAATCTGTTTTAAAGGTCAATTCAAAATCGGGATTTATTTTCCAGACTGCTTCTGCTTCATATCCCCATAGATCAACATCAGCGGCTTGATAAATAAACACAGGCATTTCCGTCTCTTCGTGTTCGTCTTCACCTTCGTGATCGTGATGATGTTCCAGCTCTTTGACGTAACCTGTGTTATTCAAATAATAAAAATTATCGACCTGATTAAAAAATGCATTGAGCACAAAACCAAAATTGCCGGAATGTTTACGTAATGAAAGATCCAGATTATTGGATTTTTCCAATTCGATATCACTTTCATTCAACGCAAAATAGAATTCGTCGTGTTCATTAGTGCGAACATCCATCAGATAACCCACTTCGTATAAACCGCTGCCAATATGGGGGCCAAATGAAAACAGTTCAGATGCTGCAGGTGAACGTTGTGCATGGGTGATTGAAATAGCTGTGTTATAACCTGGTGTGAAATCCCAAACGGCACCGGTTGAAAAACTAACAGGGGTAGATTCATGATCGATTGAAAATGCACTCAACACTTTTTCTGCTGCATCAGGATCATTGAGATCAGCTTGAAAATTATCTGCTGTTACACTGACATGTTCTATGCGCCCGCTCAGTTGCAACAAAACAGAATCTACGTGCCGCTCTTCCATAAAACCCAAAGCAAAGGTTTCAGTTACGCTGGGCGGTGTGAAGGCTTCTTCGCCTATGGCTTCAAAATCACTGTGTTTGTAGTGAAAGCTCAATGCACCGCGCCAGTCAGAAATTGCGTGATGAAATGCTTCCCAACGTAATTCACTGGTTTCATTTTTAAATATTGTGCCAACTTCATCGCCTTCAATTTCAGCATGTTCATAATCGGTATAACCTGCGCTGAAACCCGTTGAACTAAACCAATCTGAATTTAAATCCATTTTGCCTTGAAGTTGTAATCGGTTTTGTGTGACATCTGCATAGACATCAATTAATTCTTCACCATGACCGTGACCTGGAATTCCGTATTGGCGATCAATGCGGCCAATCGATGCACCGATAAATCCATTTTCACCTAAATAACTGCCACCAATATTGCCACCTGATGCTTCAGTCCAGGAATTTGCCAAACGATCACTGTGTTCTTCTTCCTCTTCATGATCGTGATGGGCTTCAGCGGGGCCGGGAATTTTGTAATCATCAGCGTCGCGCCAAAAACCATCGACATGCAAACCCATATTTCCAAAACCGGTATTGCCTGATGCAGAAATTAATTTGTCATCGGCAACGGAATGATTTTCCAATCGCCATTCGCCGTAAGTGTCAGTCCCTTTTGGAATGCGATCATCGACCACATTCACTACACCACCAATTGCGCCGCTGCCATAAAATAAAGTGGCAGGGCCGCGCAAAACTTCTACTTGTTGTGCATAAGACGTTTCAGTTGAAACCGCATGATCAGGGCCAACACGCGATGCATCACTTGCATCCAAACCATTTTGTGTAATCAACACGCGAGGGCCATCGAGTCCACGAATAATCGGGCTGGCAGAATTGCTGCTGAAATAACTGGAGTGAATGCCCACTTCATATTTTAAAGTTTCGCCAAGGCTGGAAGATTGTTGATCACGCAATTCATCCACTGTAATCACATTGACAGGATGTGCCGATTCCAAATTGGATGAATGTAATGGCAGGCCAATCACATTCACTGTTTCAATCACGCTGGCATTCAGAACAAATTTTTGTGAACTTCCCGGGCGAACATGAAAGCTGCCATGCGCGAAATTATCGGCTTTGATATGCAGTTCAACCTCTTTGCCTTTGGTCTTTGGCAGATTGAATTCACCCTGTTGATTGGTGCGGGTGCGCAGTTGTGTACCTAAAACTTCAATGCTGGCATCGGCTACGGGATTGCCTTGTTCATCAAGGACAACCCCCTGAACCTGGGCTAACAAATGGGAAGACAACCCCAGAATAGCGAGGGATAAAAGAGTTTTTTGCATGGTCGTATCTCAATCAGTTCTGTTTTTTTGAAATGATATAACATATCATTTATAAAGAGCAAGCCTTAAAAAGGATTGGTTCAGGCTTTTGAGCCAGCGTGGTAAATTGTCGCCATGGCATATCAAATCAATATTGATTCAAACAACGATTTTCGGGAATTTTATGAATATCGATAAAGTCATTCAGCGTGCAACGGCTTCCTGTGAAAAAACCGGCAGCAAATTGACTGAAAAACGCAAGCGGGTTTTTGTCTGTTTGTTGAAAGCTAAAAAACCTTTATCCGCTTATGAAATTGCTGATTCGGTTCGCTCTGAGTACGAAGAAACTGTTCCTGCCATGTCGGTTTATCGGATGCTGGATTTTTTGGAGCAGGAAAATCTGGTTCACAAATTAAAATCTACCAATAAATTTGTTGCCTGTTCACATATCGCTTGCGATCACGTACATGAAGTTCCCCAGTTTTTAATTTGTGATAATTGCGGCAGCGTGAAAGAGATCGGCATCAAGCGCGAGATTATGGATGCATTAACCAATAGTGTTGAATGTGCAGGATACCAATTGCAAAGTCCGCAATTGGAATTGCATTGTTTGTGTCAGGATTGCTCAAGCTGATATATAAGACCTATTACAAAATTCTGGCGTCTGGGTTAACATCGCCTACCGCAAAATATTGACCTTATAAGAATGCGGATGTCTCGGCACAGGTTTCGGTTAGTTGTTATGTCCCTGTTTATGTGGGCAAATAAACTATAACTGAGATAAACCCATGAAAATTACCTTGTTGC
>CAMLRJ010000531.1 GCA_946482345.1 uncultured Cellvibrio sp. | reverse complement strand
TGGAGGCCCAACGCACTTTGGGTATGACGCCGCGCGAAGCCATTCATCGCGCTGCCTTGATGCGATTTCGTCCGATCCTGATGACTACCCTTGCCGCTTTATTTGGCGCTATCCCGCTGATGCTTGCCAGTGGTTCGGGCGCCGAAATGCGTCAGCCTTTGGGGTTGGTGATGGTGGGAGGATTATTGGTCAGCCAGATACTCACCCTGTTTACGACGCCTGTGGTTTATCTATTTTTCGACCGTTGGGTTCACAAACCCACCGAAATTGCAGAGGAGGTAACCACGTAGGTTGGGGTGCAAACCCCAACATGACCATCTCCAACCTACGCACCAAAACCAGAAAAATTCATCACTCAGGCTTTGGGTAGTTGTTGATAGATGGACTCGTTGGGGTTTGCACCCCAACCTACGCAAAACCCATGACAATCGCAGAACCCTTCATCAAACGACCTGTCGCTTCAAGCCTTTTGGCTTTGGCGATTGTGCTGCTTGGGCTTTTATCCTGGCGGATGTTACCTGTTGCCCCTTTGCCCCAAGTGGATTTTCCAGCCGTACAAATCTTTGCCAGCCTACCCGGTGCCAGCCCGGAAAGCATGGCATCAACTGTTGCCACACCCTTGGAACGCGCACTTGGCAGTATCCCGGGTGTGACGGCAATCAACTCCAACTCAACCCAGGGTTCTACTTTTATCTGGGTCGAATTCACTTTGGATCGGGATCTGGATTCGGCCGCGCGTGATGTGCAAGCCGCGCTCAATGCGGCACGCGGCCAATTACCAGCCGGTATGCCTGGCAACCCGAGCTATCGCAAAATCAGCCCGTCCCAAGCGCCGATTATGGCCCTGGCACTGAGCTCGCCGAATCTGGCACCCAGCGATTTGTACGATGCAGCCTCAACCATCCTCGCCCAAAAACTATCGCAAATAAAAGGCGTCGGCCAGGTGGGAATTGACGGCGCTTCACTACCCGCCGTAAGAATCCAACTGAATCCCAATGCACTGGCAAGTTATGGCATTGCGTTGGATGAAGTGCGCAACGCCATCAGCAACGCCAACGTCTTGCGTCCGCTCGGTGTGTTTGAGGATGGCGATTCCCACTGGCAAGTTCGCACCAGTGAAACCTTGCGCAGTGCAGCGGATTATCAGTCGTTGGTGATTCGTTATGGCGATGCCGGCCCGGTACGTTTGCAAGATGTCGCCACAGTGACCGATTCAGTTGAGAACCGTTACACCGATGGTTTTCACAACCACAGCTCGGCTGTTACTTTGATGGTGAGCCGTCAAACCGGCGCCAATATCATGGAGACTATAGATGCCATCAACGCCCAGTTACCCAACTTGCGCGCATTGATGCCCGCCGACACCCAACTCAAAGTGGTGATGGACCGCTCCCCCGGCATTCGCGCCACACTGAAAGAAGCACAAATCACTTTGTTTGTAGCCGTCTTATTAGTAGTGGGCGTGGTGTGGATTTTCCTGCGCAGCGCCCAAAGTGCATTGATCCCCAGCCTCGCCATTCCGGTTGCCATCATAGGTGCATTTTCGGTGATGTACCTTTGTGGATTTTCACTCAATAATCTCTCGCTGATGGCCTTGATTGTGGCTGCAGGTTTGGTGGTGGACGACGCAATTGTCGTACTTGAAAACATCAAACGTCATATCGAAAAAGGGGTTCCTCCGTTTGCAGCGGCAATACAGGGTGCAAAAGAAGTGGGTTTTACCTTGCTGGCGATGAACATCACGCTGGTTGTCATTTTCGTGTCGATTTTGTTGATGGGTGGCGTAGTCGAAAAACTCTTCCGCGAATTTTCCATCACCCTTGCTGCTGCCATGCTGATTTCATTAGTGATCTCGCTAAGCTTGACTCCCGCTCTCTGCGGTCAATTACTCAAACCCGAAGCCATCAAAGACCATAAGCCGGGCATTTTTGATGATATTAAACGGGCTTATTCTGTTGTATTGAATTGGGCACTGAACCACGGACGCATTGTTTTACTGATTCTCGCCGCTGTGATTGGTCTGAATGTTTACCTTTATATCGCCATTCCCAAAATCATGTTGCCCGAACAGGACACAGGCCAAATGACCGGATGGATTCGCGGCGACGATGGATTTTCTTTCCAACTGATGCAACCCAAAATTCAGGAATTCCGCAAAGTCTTGTTGGCCGACCCTGCCGTTGAAGATGTATTTGGTGCAAGCGGCGGCGGTAACGGTGTGAGTAATGCCTGGATGCGCATCAGCCTTAAACCTATGGCTGAACGGGGTGTTTCAGTGATGGAAGTAACTGACCGCATCCGCCGACAAATTCCCAGTATTCCGGGGGCCATGTTGATGGTCGGGCCGGATCAGGATATTCGCCTCAGCTCACCGTTTAGTCGCAGCCAAAACGAAGTCATGATGTTGTCTGACGACCTGAAACTCCTTCACACCTGGGCCGCCAAACTCACCACCGCCATGGAGCAGATGAAGGAAGTCACCGAGATTGATGGCGTGCGCGAAGAAGGCACACAGCAAATCCAACTGACCATCGACCGCGAAGCCGCCCAACGCCTTGGGGTGGATATGTCCACCGTCGCCAGCATGCTTAACAATTCGTTTTCACAACGCCAGGTCTCGGTGATGTATGAAGAGATGAATCAATATCGAGTGGTGATGGAACTGGAGCCAGGTTATACCGCCACACCTGAAGTCTTGAACCAGTTACAAGTCATCACCCGCGACGGCAAACGCGTCCCGCTTTCAACTTTTTCCAGCTTTGATTACGGTTTGGCCGAAGACAGGGTGCGCCGCAGCAACCAATTTGTATCCGAAAGTATTGGTTACGGCATAGCTGAAGGCTTCACCGCCGAACAAGCCAGAACCGCCATAGAAACCAAAGTCGCCGAACTGATGATGCCCAAAGAAGTGTACCTTGCCGGTGCAGGAACCAGTCGTCCCGGTTGGGGGCCAAGTGTGCCGGGTATGTCGCAAGATCCCGTCATCTTAATTGCCTGTGTACTGCTGGCGGTCTATTTAATTCTGGGAGTTTTGTACGAAAGCACCATTCATCCCCTAACCATTTTATCGACGCTTCCTTCGGCAGGAATTGGCGCACTACTCACATTACGATTAACCGATACACCATTCAGCTTAATTGCGATGCTCGGTTTATTTTTATTGATTGGCATAGTCATGAAAAACGCCATTCTCATGATCGACTTCGCTCTGGAACTCGAACGCAAAGAAGGTCTTTCTTCCCGAGACTCCATATACCAAGCCGCCATAACCCGTCTACGCCC
>CAMLRJ010000530.1 GCA_946482345.1 uncultured Cellvibrio sp. | reverse complement strand
TTTGCCATCATCCTGATCATCTTCTTCCTCATGGGTGCGTTGGGATTTTCGTGTCATAACCATTACCTGATCGGCAGTATTTCATCGAAGTGATTCACCGCCGGAAATTCGCTCATGCTTCTGGGTTGTTGGCTATCCGGTTGATGAATACCCAATAGATGGGCAATACCAAAATTTTTTGCGGTATTTAATACGCTGACCGTATCATCAATAAATAAACTGCGTTGTCGATCAAACGGAAAAGCTTGTGACATTTGCATCCAGAAATGAATTGATTCCTTGGGTTCTGCAAAATCGTGGGAAGAAATAATTTTATCCAGATATTGATCAAGCCCGGTCATGGCAATTTTTAAATTGACACTGTCGCGATGTGCATTGGTGACCAACCAAATTTGTTTATCGGCTTCGCGTAACTGGGTTAGAAATTCTTTGACGTGAGGTCGATAGGCAATTTTATGTTGCACTTCTTTTTTTAATGCAGGGATGTCCACCGAAAAAGTGTCTGACCAAAAATCAAGACAATACCACTGCAAGGTACCGCGATAAGATTCAATGTGCGCACTCAAGGTTTGCAGTGTGTGATCCAGATCCAGCCCGTGAATATCAGCGTAACGCTTGGGCAACCAGGTTTGCCAGAAATAATTATCAAAATGTAAATCGAGCAAAGTGCCGTCCATGTCCAGAAGCACTGTGTCTATATCCTGCCAATTGACTCGAACCACGGGGCCCTTGTCCAATGATTCAACTTCCGAATGCTGACTTACTGATACCATAACGCTGACTCTATATATAAACTGACTCAAAAACTGATTTTGCGTAAACTTGCAGATTATGTTGCACCAATAATCCGATACAGGGAACCAATGACCAAACAAAAACCCGACATACTGAGCCGCAAACGACTGGTATCCAGCCTCCGATTTCGCTCGGATGAAATCCATTTACGTTTTGGCAATGGCGAAGAGCGGCATTACGAAAAACTGTGCAGCAGTGGAAATGGTGCGGTGCTTATTGTACCCATGTCCGATGAAAATACAGTGCTTATGGTGCGCGAATATGCCATGGGTTTGGAAAATTACCATCTGGGATTACCCAAGGGCGCACGTGACCCTGGCGAAACACTGCCCGAAGCAGCAAACCGTGAATTAAAAGAAGAAGTCGGTTATGGCGCAGGGGAATTGGTATTTCTCAAACGCATTTATTTGTCACCTTCTTATATGGAACACAGCATTAATGTTTTTGTTGCTCGCCATCTTTATCCCGAACAACTCATAGGTGATGAGCCTGAGCCGATTGAAGTAGTGCCGATAAAACTTGCGGATATTAATCAAATCGTCGCCCGTGCCGATGTCTGCGAAGGTCGCAGTATTGCGGCCCTTTATCTGGTGCGCGAATGGCTGCAAGGTAACTTTGTGCCCAGCGAAGAATGTCCGGAATGATTGAATTTACAAGCGCACAAATGGACAAACTCTTGCAACTGGTCAAGCTGGCAGGCGACGACATATTGCAGATCTATCAAAACCCTGAAACCACACAATTGGTGACCAAGGCGGATACTTCTCCTTTAACTGCTGCAGATCTGGCTGCGCATAAACGTCTGGCGGAAGGTTTGACGGCTATTAGTCCGCTGCCCGTTTTATCAGAAGAAAGTTGCCCGACCGATTATGCACAAAGACAAGAATGGGAAAGCTTCTGGCTGATAGACCCGCTCGATGGCACCAAGGAATTTTTGGCGCGAAACGGTCAATTCACAGTAAATGTCGCGCTGATCAATAAAGGCACCAGTATTTTGGGTGTGGTTTATCAGCCCGTCACAGGAAAATTTTATTGGGCGCAATCAAACACTGGCGCATGGCGAAAAATCGGTGACGAGATTGTGCAAATTTTCTGCGAACCATTGGCAAATCGCTACCAACAACAATTACCTTTACGTGCACTGGTGAGCCAACACCATCACAGCGTATCGACTCAGAAAAAACTCGCTCAAATACAAAACTATTGGCCAAACAATATTGAAACTTTTCCTCTGGGCAGCTCGCTTAAAATTTGTGCGGTAGCAGAAGGCAGTGCCGATTTATATCTGCGCACAGGGCCAACCAATGAATGGGACACTGCGGCTGCTCATGCGATATTGGACGCAGCCGGTGGAAAATTGGTCGGTTTACAATCGACCCAATCATTCACTTACAACCAGCGCGACACCCTGCTGAATGGAGATTTTTGCGCCAGCAGCGATCCCGATTTAATTCTGAATTGGTTAAAGCACAAGCCCGATTCACCCAAGTCTTAATTTCTTCAAAGCCTTATTCGCCAAGACTCTAAAAGTGTTCTACCTTAAAAGAACATTCAGGTATCAGTTTTGCACTTAAGGGGTAGTCGATGTCGAAACATGACGCGGATGTCGAGGGTCAGGAGCTAGCCAAACGGGACAAATTGTTACGCATAAAATTAGTCGCTGATATAGAAAAATTTGAAAGACAACTTTACGAGCTTAAATCGGCCGGGAGTTCTGTCAATTTTTCAGATATACAAACGCTAAAAGAATTGATCAATACCCGAAAGGAAATGCTCAAGCGAATTAATTTTTAACCTGTGTTTTTTATTATTCACTTGGTTACACAGAGACCAAAATTGTCACATTGTGATGATTTAGTAACAAAACAAACTTTTTTTGAACCTTGGCAACAAAGGCCGGGTTGTGAAAAATAACGATTAAAAATAATGAGCCTGTAACTGTGCACCTAATCACATTCGCTGGCATGGCTCAAAACTAGAATGCAGAAACTAACGAATACTGCTATAAACGCGATAGTTAACAATTTACGGAGTTACCCATGAGAATTATTTGTTCTCTTGTTAAATTAACAGTCATTTTGATCAGCCTCTGCCCACTTTTTCTGTATGCACAAGAAGATGATGCAACCGCAGCTGCTGATGCTGAAGCATTAAAAGAGTCTGTTCTGACATTGAATCGCGATTTGTTGATTCTGGAAGAAGAATTGCTCTATCCGGCAAGCAGTCAAGTGGCTATCTATTTGTCCATGGATCTGGGTAATTTTTTTGCACTGGATGCAGTTAAAGTTGAAATAGATAACAAGCTGGTAGTCAGTGAAATTTACAGTGATAAACAAACACAGGCTCTGTTTCGCGGTGGTGTGCAACGGCTCTATGTTGGCAATGTGAAAGCCGGCGAGCACGAAATCAGTGCAATTTTTACCGGTCGCGGTCCCAACAGGGACTACAAACGCGGTGCAAAAATTACCCTGACCAAAACCCAGGATCCACTGGT
>CAMLRJ010000529.1 GCA_946482345.1 uncultured Cellvibrio sp. | reverse complement strand
CATCAGCTTGGGTTACAATTGCTTTAGCTTCCGCGGGAAAATAATTATATACCGGGTGTCCATTGCCTATTTGTACAGGCAAAGCCTGGCCAGCATATGCAGAGACCTTCTCCCACTCAGAATCAATAAACAGAATGGGGCAACCAAGGTTTTTTATGTCAGATTGACTACGACTATCAGCAACTACAAGGCTAACATTATTTTCGTTGATAATAGCTTTGATACATTTATAAGGGGCATTTCCATATATAGGCACACAGATTTTTCCAGCCTTCATAACACCCAATAGAACCACCAACAAATCCACAGAGGGCGAAACGGCTACGGCAATATTATTTCCTGTTGACCCAGTGTGCTCAAAAAAATATTGAGCTAACTGGTTGCTTCTATAATCAAGGGCTTTAAACGTAAGACTAGCTTCATCATCAGCTGCAACAACTGAATCGGGGGTTGATTTAAGTCTTTGGTTAAAACGACTTAAAATATCAGGGTATTTTTCGTATGACTCATGTCGTTTTATGAAACTGGAGTAATCATCAGTCTCTTTATAATCCAAACAGGATAATCTTGCGATTTTTTCCAGCGGCCTGTCCGCTATGTTTTTCAGGATGAAATTAAACTGCTCAACTAACTTATCTATTGTTTCGAACTCAAACAGTTCCGAACTGTAAGTCAGGTTCACATTTAAATTGTCAGGGGTATCGAAAAATTCGACCATAAAGTCGAACTCGGTCGATAGCCTTGGGATCTCCAGCTGGGAAATATCCAATCCTTCAAGTGCCATTCCATTCCTTGAAACATTCTGCATTACCATTAGCACTTGAAATAACGGCGTGTAAGCAAGGCTTCGCTTTGGAGCCAGCTCGTCCACAACCCTCTCAAATGGCACATCTTTATTAGAAAACGCATTTAGAAAAGACGATTTCACTTGTGCCAAAAATTCACAAAAATTCAACTCATAACTAATGGTCGATCGAATTACCAAGGTATTGGAAAAAAGACCAATTAGCTTTTCCAGTTTAGGATGGGTTCTATTTGCAGAAGGAGTTCCGATAGATATATCTGACTCGCCTGTCACCCTGGACAAAAGCAGTTGGAAAGAAGCCATCAGCAACATAAATAAACTACATTCATTCGCTTGACTTAACTTTCTCAGATCATTAACTAATGACCTATCTATGGAAAAATGCCGGGAAGCAGCGCCGTAACTGCGATTCTCCGGCCGCTTATGATCGTATGGAAAACTCAGGAAAGAAGGCGCACCCGCCAGATTTGATTTCCAATAAGCTAGCTGCTTTTCCTCAAGCGCTTGCTCCAACCTGCGTTTATTCCAATAAATATAATCCTTATATTGAACAGGCAGGTCAGCGAGGTTGGCTGGTGTATTATTTAAAAATGAATTGTACAAAACAGCAATTTCGGTTTCCAATACCTCTAACGACCATCCATCGGCAACAATGTGATGCAAAACAGAAACCAGGATATGCTCGATCTCAGATACTTTTAACAAAATAACTTTGAATAGCGGGCCGTTTTGCAAATCAAATTTTTTCTTTGACTCCGCCAAAATAAATTCATTAATTTCTTTTTGTTTCTGCCGCGCAACATTACCATTAACTGGAATTATCGATACCTCAAGTAAGGAATGTTCTTTTACTGCTTGCACAGGAAGCCCATCCCTTTCGTAAAAAGAGGAACGCAACACCTCGTGTCTTTTAACAACTTCATTGATTGCCGCCGCTATAGCTGAATAGTTTAAATTGCCTGCCAGGCGTAAAGCGGAGACGATGTTATACGCACTACCTACTCCATCGATTTTTTCAGCAAACCAGATTCGCTGTTGCGAATCCGACAAAATAAACTCATCGCCATCAAACTTTTCATTAATTAACTGGATTTCCAAACCAGAGTTTTTCTGGTTTTTTATTTTATTAATTAATGCTTTCCTTTCTTCAATACTTAAAGAAGATATTTTTTTTTGTTTATTTTCCATATTTTTCACACAAAGTTTGAGGAGGTAGAAATTTCCAGCCGCAACCACTCGCACCATAAATTAGGGAAATGAGCCACGCCATTTATGATGCGGATTGTGCAGCTTAACTTTTAAACTAAAAGGTTAACTTCAATCATCGCGAGTGGATAATTATATCTCAGTGAGAAGGGATTCAACGCCCTCTTCCAAAATTTTCATTTGATTTTCAAACACACGCCTTGACAATTTTTCTATTGTTGCAGCCTCATACAGATCCTGTACCTGCAATTCGATGCCGGTATTCTCTTCTATACGGACCATTATTCGAGAGGCTGTTAACGACTGCCCACCCAAATCAAAATAATTATCGTGTATCGCAATATCTTTTTTACCGAGCAAATCCTCCCATATTCTTAGTATTATATTTTGTATTTGGGCGATGTCTGAATCAAAATGGTAGTTGTAAATTTCAATTGCCTCTGCTTCACCTTTTGCCGGGGGTTCTACGAATTGATTGTCGA
The DNA here is from genome assembly GCA_946482345.1 of uncultured Cellvibrio sp. Next base: position 797 of record CAMLRJ010000529.1, on the reverse strand, counting down.
ACGCAATCAGGGATTTGTACTGTGGTGGGTCAATCCAATACGGCTTTTTTTCGAAAGGATATGATGGAAGCGAAATTCTAAATCTCTTTTCGTCACCATAAATCAATTTCCAATTGACGTCTGTACCCGACAACCAGTCACTTTCCAGTTTTTTACAGAGCGACGGAAAATCTTTTATCCCTTCATTGCCAATGTCTGCAATATTGCCTGGGGCTTTAGTCCTTCTCGCATCAATTCCACTAACGGCATCCACATTGCTGCTTTCGATGGAAAGCAATACTTCTTTAATGTCGGCCCCCCTCAGCACTAGTCTAAATGAAAAATCCTCTCTTCCATTTTGCAAGGTGTAAGCAACGTCAGCCAAATTAGCGTTGGGATTTTCGATTAGATATGACTTAAAATTCCTTACAACAAGTGAAAGCGCACCTTTGGATTTTGCGGACAGCGGAAACAGATGGGTTTTAATATTGGATTCGCTTACCCGAGGTTTTGGAGGCTGCTCCAAAATTAGATGTGCATTTGTTCCGCCTATGCCGAATGAACTTACTCCCGCACGTAGTGGGAAATTAGTTACCTTCCAGTCCTTTAATGTCCTATTAAAGTAGAAACAGCTGTTGTTGAAGTCGACCTCAGGGTTTGCATTTTCAAAATGCAAGCTTGGTGGTATTTGTTCATTCTTTAAAGCGAGAATTACCTTAATTAAACTTGCCATGCCTGCTGCTGTTTCCAAATGGCCTATATTCGTTTTTACAGACCCCAGTGCACAAAATTGCTTTTTTTGCGTGGCACTGGAAAAA
>CAMLRJ010000528.1 GCA_946482345.1 uncultured Cellvibrio sp. | reverse complement strand
TCAGAAATTAGATGGTGCGTAATTCATGACTGATAAATCTGAAATAAAAATTTACTACAATTCAGCTTGCCCAGTTTGTAAAGCGGGAATTGAAGGGCAGATGGGGACGGAGAGTGTTTGTGAAATTCAGTGGAATGATGTTCATAAAAATAATGATCTGGTTTCAGATGTTGGAGCTGATCTTGAATATGTGCGTGAGAGGCTTCATGTTATTGATGAGAATGGTAATCTCCAGATTGGATTTAATGCGTTTTTAGCAATCTGGCGCAATTCACCAAAAGAAACCTGGAAAGCAAAAGTGACAGGGATTCCTGTTATCAAACAAATATGCCAGTTTGGTTACAATGTTTTTGCTGCTGCACTTTATAGATGGAACAAATCGAAAAAACATTGGTAAAGTTGTTAGTGGTGCCTCCTTTGCACTTATTAATAATTTGTAAAGACAATTTGCTTTGGTTTGTGTGCATAATTCCTGTCTCCATAAATACCTGTTACCTAACTAATAATACACAGGACTTATCCAATGCGATTTATCACCTCGTTACAAAATATCTGTCTGCTTTTTATATTCGTTAATTTATCAGCGAATGCATCAGAAAATCCTTTAACGCTTTGGTTTGATAAGCCTGCCAATTTATGGGAAGAAGCTTTGCCTCTAGGGAATGGTCGTTTGGGGGTTATGGTTTATGGTGGTGTTGAGACTGAGACATTACAGCTTAACGAAGATACATTTTGGGCGGGTGGGCCGCATAATAATTTGAATTTGGCTGCGCGGAAATCGCTTGCGAAAATCAGACGACTAATTGATGAAAACCAATATGTTGCCGCGTCGGATCTGGCTGAGAAAACCATTACCAGTCAGGGATCACACGGTATGCCGTACCAAACAGCAGGTAATTTGTTGCTGGATTTTCCCGGACATAAAAATTTCCAAAATTATTATCGTGAATTGGATATTGCCAATGCGGTAGCGCGTACTCGTTACACAGTTGATGGTGTGAATTATGAGCGTGAAATGTTTACGTCTTTTGTTGATCAGGTTATCGCTATTCGTTTACGGGCAAGCCGTAAAGGTGCATTAAGTTTTAATGTGGGTTTATCGCACCCTGACAAAATGTCGGTTAAATCAGATGCAGATAATGCTTCTTTATTAATGCAAGGTCGTTCACGTGATCATGAAGGTGTTAAGGGGCGGGTTCAACTTGCTGGCTTGGTAAAATTAGTGAGCCATGATGGAAAAGTGAAAGCCAATGGTAACCAGCTTGTAATCACTAATGCTTCTGAAGCTATTATTTTGGTTTCAATGGCAACCAACTTTGTTAATTATCAAGATATCAGTGCTGACGCATTTGCTCGTGCAGAAGATGTCATGAATAAAGCTGTCAAAAAATTTACAGCGAGTGAAACAGCATTTGCCGATCAATTAATTGCGCACAGCAATTTTTATAAACATTATTTTGATCGCATGAGTCTGAATCTGGGAAGTAGTGAGTTTGTCAATGAGCCGACTGATAAACGTATTCGTGAATTTGCCAAGCGTCATGACCCGCAATTGATTAATTTATATTTTCAATTTGGCCGTTATTTATTGATTTCGTCTTCGCAGCCGGGAACTCAGGCCGCAAACTTGCAAGGTATATGGAATCATCGGCAAGATCCTGCATGGGACAGTAAATACACCATCAATATTAATGCTGAAATGAATTACTGGCCTGCGCAGGTAACTAACCTGAGTGAATTGGAAGATCCATTCATCCAATTAATTCGTGAATTGGCACAAACCGGTCAACAAAGCGCGCGTGAGATGTATGGCGCAAGAGGTTGGATGGCGCATCACAATACCGATATTTGGCGAATCAGTGGTGGTGTAGACGCTTCCTGGGGAGCATGGCCGACCAGCAATGCTTGGTTAGTGCAACATCTGTGGCAAAAATATTTGTACACAGGCGATAAAGAATTTTTACGCAGTGTATTTCCAATCATGAAAGGGGCCTGTGAATTTTTTGAAGATTTTTTAATTAAGGATAAACGCACAGCTTGGCTGGTAGTATCGCCTTCCATGTCACCGGAAAATGAATCTTCAATTACCGGCAAAAAAATTGCATCCGGTGTCACTATGGATAATCAATTAATGTTTGATTTATTCACCAACTCAATAGCCGCTGCAAAAATTATCGGTGAAGATAAATCAATATTAAAACGCTGGCAAAATATTATTGATCAATTACCTCCTATGCAAATTGGCCAATATCACCAATTACAGGAATGGCAGGATGATTGGGATAATCCATTGGATAAGCATCGACATATCTCCCACTTATATGGTTTGCATCCGAGTAATCAGATTTCACCACTACGCACTCCTGAATTATTTAGCGCAGCGAGTGTGACCCTGGAGCAACGTGGTGATCCTTCTACCGGTTGGTCTATGAATTGGAAAATTAATTTTTGGGCGCGCATGCTGGATGGTGATCGTGCATTGAAATTAATTCGAGAACAAATCAAACCGGCGATTTCGGATGATGCCAAATTTTCGCAAGAAGGTGGCACCTATCCGAATATGTTTGATGCGCATCCACCATTCCAGATAGATGGCAATTTTGGTTTTACTGCTGGAATCGCGGAAATGATTGCACAAAGTCACGATGGTGCAGTTCATTTATTGCCTGCGATTCCTCAGGACTGGCCTGATGGAGAAGTAAAAGGTTTGGTGATGCGTGGTGGTTTTGTGGTGGATATGCGTTGGCAAAAAGGACGTGTCAGTGAATTAAAAATCCATTCACGTTTGGGTGGTAATTTGCGTTTGCGCAGTTATGCTCCTTTACCTGATGCTCAGGGGTTTGCATTCAAAAAAGCACGGGGTGAGAACCCGAATAGTTTTTATGTCACACCTAAAATTAAAAAACCACTGATACATACTGATAAAAAGTTACCGGAATTATCGCTTGCGAATAGTTATTTGATTGATATTGGTACTGAAGCAGGGAAAGATTATTACTGGGGTAATCAGAAAGATTGAGTTGTAATAAAGTTTACTGAAATGCCGAACAAAAAAATTCCGATCCAAAGATCGGAATTTTTTTGAGTTCAGCTAATTATCTATAATTTAGAGAGATCTCTGCAGAAATTCATTTATCTTCGTCATTATTCACTTTTGTCCAATTGTTCTTCGTCATTCCCGCGAAGGCGGGAATCCAGCCTTTGATTTTGTTGAAATTTTCAATAGCTGGATTCCTGCCTTCGCAGGAATGACAGATGACAAATGACTGACAAATAACAAATAAAAACTC
>CAMLRJ010000527.1 GCA_946482345.1 uncultured Cellvibrio sp. | reverse complement strand
CGAGCAAGGTCTGCTTTGAATCATGTCATCGATAAAATAAATCTTGCGCCAAAAGCTGATTTCAATGCGTTTGGTTTTATTTTAGACTGCAGCTTATTATCTTTATAACAATAACGAGGCCCGGTTTGAAACTTATTCATCTCTTCCTGCAAATCCAAAAGTGTTGGTTTACTTTTTTGCTGTGTTTTTGTGCGACGGTAAATGCCGATATTCCCCGGTTGCACACTCAACATGATGTGACCAGTTTATTGGTAAATAATGAACCTTTTTTGATTCTCGGTGGTGAGTTAGCTAATTCCAGTGCTTCTACTGCAAGTTACATGAAACCTGTCTGGCCCAAACTTAAATCCATGAATCTGAACACTGTACTGGTGCCGGTTTATTGGGAATTGATTGAACCTGAGCAAGGTCGTTTTGATTTCACTTTGCTGGATGAATTGTTGCGCGATGCGCGAGCTAATGATCTGAAGTTGGTATTGCTTTGGTTTGGCAGTTGGAAAAATAGTATGTCCAGTTATGTTCCGGGCTGGGTCAAGCGGGACGTGAAAACCTATCCCCGTGTTGTGGATCGTCAAGGCAGGTTGCAGGAAATCCTTTCACCTTTTTCACGCAATAATTTACAGGCTGATTTATCTGCTTACACAGCACTGGTGCACCATCTGAAAAAGGTGGATGAAAAAACGCAGACAGTGTTAATGCTACAAGTCGAAAATGAAATTGCCATGCTGCCGGATGCGCGTGATTTTAGTGTTGCTGCAAACAAAGCTTATCAACAGCAAGTTCCGCAACAATTATTGGATTATCTGCAAACCCATAAAGAAAAATTGGTGCCGGAGTTTTATCAATTGTGGAAGAGAAATGGCTTTCGTACGCAAGGCAACTGGGCGGAAATTTTTGGCGAAGGTTTGGCAACAGAAGAAATTTTTATTGCCTGGTATCTGGCGATTTATACCAATGAAATTGCGGCAGCAGGCAAGGCGATTTATCCACTGCCGACGTTTGTTAATGCAGCGTTGAATCATCGCCCCGGGCTGCGTCCCGGTGAATATCCCAGCGGTGGCCCATTGCCTCATCTAATGGATGTCTGGAAAGCTGCTACGCCACAAATTGATTTGCTGACACCTGATTTCTATAACCCTGATTTCCAATATTGGAGCGATTTATATGTGCGTCAGGGCGATCCTTTGTTTATCCCCGAGATACGTTACGAACCGGCGGTAATTCCACGCTTGTGGTTTGCGTTCGGCAATTACAACACATTGGGGTTTTCCCCTTTTTCAATTGATACGCCGAATCCCGAAACAGAGACGGGCCTGGCGGAATCCTATCGTTTGTTAAATCAATTAAGCCCGTTGATTTTGCAGCATCAGCAGTCAGGGAATATGCGTGGTGTTCTGCTCGACAAAAGTAAAAATACTCTTCAGCAAGGGTTTGATTTGGGTGGCTATCGTTTTACTGCCCGTCATGACCATGCCTTGGGCTGGACGCCCGAGTCCAAACAAGATGCCTGGCCGCTGACCGCGGGTTTGATCATGCAATTGGCAAAAGATGAGTTTCTGGTTGCCGGAACCGGGATTGTCCTGACATTCTCCTCATCGATGCATGGATCACAAGTGGGAATTGAGTCGATTGAAGAGGGGGAATTTGTAAAAGGCAAATGGGTCATCAAGCGTTATCTGAATGGCGACGAAAACCATCAGGGCAGGCACCTGCGAATACCTTTTGGTGAGTATGGGATACAAAAATTGAAGCTTTACTCTTATCCGCAAGCTGCCAATTGATTTTGGGTTAAAAAACCAGCTTCTCGTTGCTATTGGAGGTGTCTTTTGGTATAAAGCGCGGCTCTTTGCGGCAGTGTCTTATTGACTCCTTTCGCCGCCTTTAGAAAAGATGGTAGCAAAATAGTAGGCAAGATAGGCTGCACGCAACATGCCCAAGGCTGGTTGTTAGTCTGTTTTAAGGTTCTGGCAGCGCTTCCAGCCAAGCGCGATTGATTCTGAATGAGGCAATAAAATGTCCAAGGTATGTCAAGTAACGGGTAAGCGCCCAATTACTGGTCACAATGTATCCCACGCAAAAAACCACACCAAGCGTCGTTTTTTGCCAAACCTGCAATCCCACCGTTTTTGGGTAGAAGCTGAGAAGCGTTTCGTAACTCTGCGCCTGACTCCAAAAGGTATGCGTATCATCGACAAGCGTGGCATTGACGCTGTGTTGGCTGATGTTCGTGCCAACGGCCACAAAGTGTAATTAGGAGCTATTGTCATGCGCGAAAAAATTCGTCTGAACTCTTCTGCTGGTACTGGTCACTTCTACACCACTGACAAGAACAAGCGCACCATGCCAGAAAAAATGGAAATCAAAAAGTATGACCCGGTTGTACGTAAGCATGTGGTCTACAAAGAAGGCAAAATCAAGTAAGTCTTCTGTTTTTCCAAAAAGCCCGGCCTTGTGTCGGGTTTTTTATTGCCTGTCAAAACCCAAAATTCGAGCCTCGACTACACTCATTTAACAATCACTGTTGAATGGTTTTTATATGGCAGAAATACGCGGTCTTGATGCCTGGATGGGTTGTTTGGTGGATAGGGAATTACCCACATTAAATGCTGTCGTCAGGGATATTTGCAAGGCCAGCCAGAATGAATTAAGCCGGGCTGACGACCTCACCAAAATTATTTTACGCGATGCCAATTTGACTTCGCGTGTTCTAAAGGTTGCCAACTCGGTTCACTACAACACCGCTTTTGAACCGATAAAAACGGTTTCTCGCGCCATAGTCCGTTTGGGCTTCGAAAATCTCAAAACCATTACTCTCGCCAGCAGCGTCATAGAAACTTTTTTAAAAGGAAAGCCCCAGGAAGAATTGATCAAAAGTATGGCGCGCGCATTTCACGCTGCAGTACAGGCTCGCGCTATGGTAGCCAATCTGGATGCCGAGAATCGTGAGCAGGTATTTATTGCAGCACTCTTGCGCAATATCGCTGAATTGGCGTTGCTTTCCACTGGCAAAAAAGTGGTGACAGAATTTATTGATGCTCGCAATTTGTATCCCGAACAAGAACGTAGTTTATCGATTGAGTATTTAGGAACGGATTTGTTGCTATTAAATCAGCAGCTCATTAAAGACTGGTCACTTGGCGATTTAATTATGGAAGCGACAGAAGCCAGAACCAATCCCAGCATTCGTGCACGTGCAGTCGCTCTGGGTAATGAGCTCAGTAAACAAATTAACAAGGGTATGCAGAATCCCGGGGTAATTAATTTGTGTGAGCAAGTGAGTCGTCTTTGTAAAATTTCCATTGATGATG
>CAMLRJ010000526.1 GCA_946482345.1 uncultured Cellvibrio sp. | reverse complement strand
ATACTATTGCTCAGGTTGTTTTTGTCGCATGAATCTTAATGATAATGGTTATCAATTTCAACAACAAACAATAGTTTTATAGCTTTGATTAACAGATGATATTTAATGTCGTTAAAGACAAAATATCACATAAAGAAAGTAAACTTAAATATACCTTTGATTATTAACTATGCTAAAGTACATTAAAGTATACCTTTGAGTTAGGACATTCCTATGAGCAAAGAACCCAGGCAAACAAACCAATTATCACCTGCACTCGCTCGGGCACTGCCCGATGCCGACAAACAAGCATTACAGGGATTAATTGATTCCTATAAAAATCAAGGTTCAGCCCGAGCGCTAAAAATTCAAGAGAGCAAACCGAACTCGACCTTCATGAGCGACGCAGTTTCTGTAGTCAAAAAACTGGATTCAATTAAACAGTTTAAGGTGAGCCATTACGACGACTTATCCCGCTCGGCATTATTTTTATCAGCATCGAATATTAAAAAGTTGAAAAGGTTTGACCAATTTTATGCCGCTAATACAAACATAGAAAAATCATCCGCGCCTACCGATAAGATTTTAGTAACCTCTGAAGATGCCTATGGCATAACAATAAAAGGCATTCGGAAATCCAAAAAATTATCTCAGGCTAAACTCGCGCTGTTGGCAGGAGTCAGTGTTTTATCGATTAAAAAAATTGAAAAAGGTATAGGCAACCCTTCGCTCAAAACAGTTTTAAAAATAAATGAAGTGCTTAATCTCAAGCTGGCCTTGATATGAACCTGATAGCACTCAAGGTTAAGTTCAACAATCAAATTTGCGGCGCATTGGCCAAAATTATTTTTGATAATGGCGAACACACCTTCATGTTTCATTATGATGTTGACTACCTATTGGATGAGGCATCTCCCGCTATTAGTTTGAGCCTTCCAAAACGGAGCAAGCCATTTTATTCACATCAACTCTTTGGTTTTTTTGACAATATGATTGCTGAGGGCTGGCTGAAAAGGGAACAAACCAAACTACAACGTATTGATGAAGATGATCACTTTTCACTTTTATTAAACAACGGTCAGGATCTGCCTGGGGCAGTCACGGTAATCTACGATGAACAACTGTCTAATTTGCTTAAAGACAATTTCAAAATCCAAATACCCTGATTATCACGATAAGTGTGTTGTATCTGCATTTGGGTCAATCAATATACTGCCGAAACTGGACGGAACCGCTGATGATTTTTATCGCGAAGCAAGAAAAGAAAGTAAAGGATTTAGTTTGTCCGGTGTGCAAGCAAAAATGGGACTGGCGACAAGTTTTAATGAGGGGAAAGGCAGCATCCTTCTTTCGAATCTACACAGCACGCATATTTTAAAACCTTGTCCTCCGGGTTACCCCAATCTCCCCACCAATGAACATTTGAGTCAGCGAATTATGAAAGCCCTGGGTTTTGACATTCCTGAATGTGGCGTTTTGAAATTTTCTGATGACTCACTCGCCTATTTCATCAAACGTTATGATCGCCGTGAAGACGGAAGCAAAATTCATCAGGAAGATTTATTAGCCGCATTGGGCATCACCAACTCAGATGAAAATGTTAAATACACCGGAAGTTATGAAATGGTTGCCGCTGTAATGACAAACATTGGCGGCATTCAGTTGGCAGCTGAATTTATTAACAGGGTTATGGCGGCTTATTTAATTGGCAACGGCGATTATCATATGAAAAATATCAGCCTGATTTACCCCGAACCCAATAGAGTGACGCTCTCCCCCGTCTATGATTTTGTCAACACCGTTCTATACGGCGACACCGAGCTTGGTTGCCTTACTCTTTTTGCAAACGAACAGGAAGAGAACATCAATGATTTCGATGATTTTTACGGCTATAAAAAAGACGCTTTCATAAAATTGGCAGCCCGGGTTAACCTACGCAAACAGGCAATCGAAGAATTCATTCATTCCGTTAAAAAAAAACAGGATGATATTTTTTCATTAATCGAAGCGTCCAGTCTGGATGCTCAACAAAAAATTCAATACAAAGACATCTTCGAACAACGCCTCATGTACTTAAGCTAAAATCCGTAGCCTGTGGTATGGATGAATAATGATGGAGATGATAGATTAAGCCTTCACTTTTTTGCATTTCATCAAATCAACACACCCAAGGAGTTTTTATGTTACTAACCACTACACCTAACATCGAAGGCAAAACCATCACGCAATATTGTGGTGTGGTCGCGGGCGAAGCGATTTTAGGTGCGAATTTATTTAAAGATTTATTTGCCGGCATTCGCGATTTGGTTGGCGGGCGTTCCGGAACTTATGAACGTGAGTTGCAAAAAGCGCGTGAAATTGCGCTGGAAGAAATACAAGAACGTGCACGTGAATTAGGCGCCAACGCAGTAGTCGGTATTGATTTGGATTACGAAGTGATTGGTCAGAACGGCAGTATGTTGATGGTGTCGGCGAGTGGGACGGCGGTGGTGGTTAAGTGAATGGGGCTGAGAACGAATTATTTTTTGTCAGTGATGTTGATTGAATCTAAGCAGCCCAACAAATCTTCTTGAAAATAAGGCGACTGATCTACCCAAAACTATACTTCACTCGCAAAAAATCTTTGGCGAATCCGTGCAGTATAGGAACCAGATTGGGGCGTTTGTTTTTTATCTCGGTGGTGTTGGTTTCACCTATGTAGTTGCCATCTTGTACTGCGATTCCCAGGGGGACATTAAATTTGCCCTCGTGCATCAAGGCTAATGCATGATTTAACTGACCTTTTTTACGAACCATGATATCGGGCGCACCCAATCCAACACCTATTTTTTCACCCTGTTCATAAATTGATTTCAAGTAACCTTTATCTTCCCAAGGCAACTACTCACCGGGCATAAAATTCGCGTATTGCATGGTCACTGATGTTGGAAAAGCGTCTTTAAGTGCGCTCATATTATTTTTCAGCGATTCAGCATAAATTGCCGGTGTGAATTCAGAATCATATTTTTGTTCAACACCTATAGCCGATTCCTGCAAATTGATTCCGGCAATTTTTCCATCAAATTCTTTTCCCAGAGCATTCAAAAAAAGCGCAAAGCGTACGCGAACTTTTTTATTCCAGCGTTTGGCAACCCAACCTTCCGGTTTTCCATCATCGGTATATTGATAAACTATGCCGCCACCATACTCCTCAGTTTCCAGATATGCCGGAGTTGCTTTATAACGCACATCGAAAGTGGCGTCTTGCAATTGAATGAAAAGTTTTTTCCCTTTGCTTTTCAAATATTCATAATCTTGCCGGATAATCGCAAAATCATAATTACCCTGTGTGGGTTC
>CAMLRJ010000525.1 GCA_946482345.1 uncultured Cellvibrio sp. | reverse complement strand
TAGTAGCGTAGTTAGGATCACGAATAGCGTTATAGGACCAAGAGGCTGTCAGTGCACTACCCGATGCATCTTTTACATCATTGGTCACAAACACCAAATATTTGGCTTTAGATTTCAAGGGTAATGTTGGACGAACTCGAATAGTGTTGTTAGTGCCCCCATCCAAAGACACCACACCTACAGTATAGGTCGCAGCTCCTACAAACGGATTGCTGGTCACAATATTGGCAGGATTCAATGCATCTTTGGTTCCTGTGTTCAATTGCAACAGGAAGACACTGCCGGTAGTTACGGTCGCAGGATCAACTGATCCCGAAAGCAAAATATCAAAATAAGCAGAAGTGGAAAATCCATCTAACTGATTTAGTGCTGCCGTTACAGGATTAGTCGGCGTACCTACATCAGCAGTTCCATCAGTTGTGGCTGCTTTTGCAAAAATAAGGTCAGTATTAAATGGTAAATCTGACACCACGGGATCAAAACGGGGATAGGTGCCCGGTTCAAAAGTTGCGGAGTCGGGTAAAGTTTCCTGCTTCTCGGTATCACCATTGCCGCAGGACTGGAGAAACAAAGGTAATGACAATATCAGGATCAAATTTGTTAGCGTATTTTTCATGATGGTTCCCTGAGGTGGACGGTTACTAGTTAAGTCCCCGTAAGTGTAGCCGTATTTTGTACTTCTTGTATTCCCCTTTCAGAAACCAGGAAACAGAAGCTAATAAAAAAGCTGCTCACAGATTTTTCTGTGAGCAGCTATCAGCCCTATTTCAAATCAAAACGATCAGCATTCATCACCTTGACCCAGGCATTGACGAAATCCTTCACGAATTTTTCGCGATTGTCGTCTTGTGCATAAACCTCGGCATAAGCACGCAAGATTGAGTTGGAACCAAACACCAGATCCACTCGCGTCGCTGTCCATTTCACATGGCCAGTGTTGCGCTCGACAATGTTGTAGGAGTTTCTGCCTGTGGGTTTCCATTGATAACGCATGTCAGTGAGATTCACAAAAAAGTCATTGCTCAGAACGCCGACTTTATCAGTAAACACGCCGTGTTTGCTGCCACCATGATTAGTGCCCAATACGCGCATGCCACCAATCAGCACTGTCATTTCCGGTGCGGTTAAACCCATCAATTGCGCGCGATCCAACAACATTTCTTCCGGCTGCACAACATAATGTTGTTTCAACCAATTCCGGAAACCATCGTGCAGAGGTTCGAGTGGTGCAAAAGATTCTGCATCGGTTTGCGCGTCAGTCGCGTCACCACGACCGGGAGCAAAAGGAACACTAATATTCACACCGGCTGCTTTCGTAGCTTGTTCAACTGCAGCTGTTCCACCCAGCACAATTAAATCGGCGATGCTGACTTTTTTGCTCAAACCCGATTGAATTCCTGCGAGTACACCCAGCACTTTTTGCAAACGCGCAGGCTCATTACCTTCCCAATCTTTTTGCGGTGCCAAACGAATTCGCGCACCGTTTGCGCCGCCGCGAAAATCCGATCCACGGAAAGTGCGCGCACTGTCCCATGCAGTTGCCACCAATTCTGAAATCGTCAATCCACTGGCAAGAATTTTTGATTTCAATTCAGCAATTTCTGCATCGCTCAAGGTGTAATTCACTTTTGGAATTGGATCTTGCCAAATCAAATCTTCTGCGGGAACGTCGGGCCCCAAATAGCGTGATTTAGGCCCCAAATCGCGATGGGTTAATTTAAACCAGGCGCGAGCAAATACCTCAGAAAAATACGCGGGATCTTTATGAAAGCGCTCGGAAATTTTTCGATATTCCGGATCCACTTTCATCGCCATATCAGCATCAGTCATCAAGGGCATGCAACGGATTGATGGGTCTTCCACATCGACCGGCATGTCTTCCTGCTTAATCACCACTGGTTTCCATTGCCAGGCACCTGCTGGGCTTTTGGTGAGTTCCCAATCGTGATTGAGCAACATATCGAAATAACCGTTATCCCATTTTGTCGGATGAGTGGTCCAGGCACCTTCGATACCGCTGGTGACCGTGTCGCGACCAATGCCGCGAGTTTTGTGATTGTTCCAACCCAGGCCCTGCTCTTCCAGATCCGCAGCTTCAGGTTCCGGCCCTAAATTCGCAGCACTGCCATTACCATGCGCTTTACCCACTGTGTGACCACCGGCAGTCAATGCAACAGTTTCTTCATCATTCATCGCCATGCGCGCAAAGGTCACACGAATATCATGCGCCGTTTTTTGTGGATCGGGTTTGCCATCCACACCTTCGGGGTTTACATAAATCAAACCCATCATCACAGCCGCTAATGGATTTTCGAGGTCGCGTTCACCCCCCTGAGCTGATGAAGAGTAACGTGTGCCTTCGCCACCGCTTTTCGCCAACCATTCTTTTTCAGAACCCCAGTAAATATCTTTTTCGGGATGCCAAATATCTTCGCGGCCGCCAGCAAATCCAAAAGTTTTTAGACCCATGGATTCATAAGCCATATTGCCCGCGAGAATCATTAAATCGGCCCATGAAAGTTTATTGCCGTATTTCTTTTTGATCGGCCACAACAAACGGCGGGCCTTATCCAAATTGCCGTTATCCGGCCAGCTATTGAGAGGAGCAAAACGTTGATTGCCTGTGCCCGCACCACCGCGCCCATCTGCAATGCGATAACTACCTGCGGAGTGCCAGGCCATGCGAATAAATAAACCACCGTAATGCCCCCAATCAGCAGGCCACCAATCCTGTGAGTTGGTCATCAAGGCTTTGAGATCATTTTTTACGGATTGTAAATCCAGTTTTTTAAATTCGTCGGCGTAGTTGAAGTGTTCGCCCAATGGATTGGTTTTGCTATCGTGTTGATGAAGAATGTCGAGATTCAGAGCCTTTGGCCACCAGCTCATAACAGATTTATCCGTTGAACTATTGGCGCCATGCATAACGGGGCATTTGCCCGATGATTGTGAGTCTGCCATATCTATCTCCTATTTTATTTTGCATAAAAAATCGACTCTGAAAATCAAGCCGGTAGTGGTATCTTAATCTTCTGATGCAATATCAAAATTTGATTATCCATATAGACCCTATAGCCAGTCCCTATGCAAGAACTCCATCAATGCAGATAGCAAAAGAAAAATATAGTTCAGTATTTTGCAAAGCCAAGAAACAAAAAACCGACAGGGATTCTGTCGGTTTTTTGTTACGAATAATCGCTTTTTATAGATGACAATTAGGCAATATCCGCCAAATTACCTTTTTCTTCCAGCCAGGTTTTACGATCATTGGCGCGTTTTTTCGCAAGCATCATATCCATAATTTGTAATGTGGCGTCT
>CAMLRJ010000524.1 GCA_946482345.1 uncultured Cellvibrio sp. | reverse complement strand
TGCGACAAATCGATCAGAATATTTTTATTTTCTTTATCTATAAATGACAATGCAACCGATGCAAAAGGGTATTCGGCTTTTTTCAGTATGGTGAAATCGAAACGTAAACTGAATTTGTCATCTTTGAGTTTGATGGTGGACTGCCCACCCTGAATCGCATCAGAGCTGGGTTCTGCTTTCCATAAAAGCTCACTTTTTTCTGCAGGCAATAAAGGAACATGAAGATAAGTGCGGTCAATACATAGATAACCCACAAGGCAATTTAGTGCAATTAAACTCAATAAACTTATCAGTGCTTTCTTATAAAAATTCTGCATTTGATCCGACACCGGCAATGAATGTCGTAATCATCCCTATTTTGCACCAATTAATCAATTGCCAATCAATTACCCACATCAGGTAAAAAACGATAACCTACACCAGGTTCGGTTTCTATGTAACGGGGATTGGTAGGGTCGTCACCCAGTTTGGTTCGCAAGCGGGCGATGAAAATGCGCAAGTAGTGCGTATCCTCTACGTGAGTGCGGCCCCAGATTTCGCGGAGCAGTTGTTGTTGGGTGATAAGTCGGCCTGCGTTGTTGATCAATCGCTTCAACAATTCAAATTCTTTGCGGGATAATTTAATTTGCTCGCCATCAACCTGTAAACGACGTTCTTGCAAATCAATATTGACTCGCTCATCCTGAAAAAACATCACTGATTGCACACTGGGACCAAAAGCTTTTAACAAACCGCGAATTCTCGCCAATAATTCCTGAATGCCAAAAGGTTTGACCACATAATCATTTGCACCGGCATCCAATGCTTTTACAATTTCTGCTTCGGAATTTCTAACAGACAAAATAATTATTGGCTGATGATAAAAATCGCGCAATTTTTGCAACACAACCTGACCGTCAAGATCCGGCAAGCCCAAATCCAGAATAATCAAATCCGGATTTAATTCAGCAGCCATAGCCAATCCGGTACGACCTTCCGCAGATTCGGAAATTTGATACCCCTGAGCCGTCAAACCTATTTGCAAAAAACGACGAATCTGTGGCTCGTCATCAATAATCAGTATTTTATTCATGCTAACTCCATAATGAGACCGGAATTATAAAAGGCTAACAGGTCTGCGGCCGTTATATCGCTGTTAAATTATTCGTTGGTTGTGGTATCCAGCAGCGGATTGGGAGACTGCGCGTCAGGGTTTTCGACAATCGGTAATTCTATTCGTACACAACATCCGGGCTGAATACGATCAAAGCTGCGTTGCGGATTTGCATGAATACTGACTTTGCCACCATGAGCCACGATCATGCCCTGACAAATTGTAAGCCCCAGGCCACTACCTGAACGCCGACGATCACCTTTTTCTGCGGTGTGAAATCGTTCAAATACTTTTTCACGTTCATCTTCCGGAATTCCTGGCCCATGATCGCAGACTTCAATAAACACACTATTGCCGTTCTTGCGACAATACACGTCGATACTGGTATGAGGTGGCGAAAATTTAATGGCGTTATCAATCACATTAAACAATGCCTGTTCGATAAATGCGGGCTGTACATAAAGTGAAGGCAAATCAGCATCTATTTCCGCTTTCAGTTCGTTTTGAACAAGCAATGGTTTCAGGCGTTTTTTAACCGCGCTGATAATTTCTTCCATGGTTACCCAGTCACATTCAAGTTGTAACTGACCAAACCCCAGGCGAGTCATATCCAACAAGTTTTGCGTATAACGGTTTAATCGTTGCGCTTCTTCCAATACGGTTTCCAGCAACTCCTGTGTTTGTTGTTTATCAAGATGTTCACCCAATTCAATCACTGTTGATGTTGCACCTATCATGGTAGTGAGAGGTGTACGGAAATCGTGTGAGACTGATGATAAAAGGGCAGAGCGTAGAAATTCATTTTCTTTGGCGATTTTTTCTTTTTCAAGATCAGCAGACAAACGTGTTCTTTCCAGCGAAATATTGACCTGGTGTAACAACAATAAAAAAATATCTTTCGGCAAGTATTGAATATTGGCAATAGAAATTTTTAATAATCCAATGACTTGTTTGGAGTTATATAAAAAATACACATCATGCAACTCCTGCAAACCAGGAATTTCATTAATGGTTTCAGGTGTCAGTCGCAACTCCAGCAAATCTTCAAGATTGGTTTTACGCAGATTGGTCAGGCGTCTGATCATAGGATGGGTTGCCCATTTATCACCCTTGATAATCAACACACAATTTTCTTTCCAGGGTTTTAATGCATCACGCATGGCATCGACAACATCTTGCGTATTTAATGCCTTGGGCAGTTTTTCGAGTAACTCCAACTCTATATCCGTCATCATTTCCCGAATGCGAATTTTTTGTACATTTTGTTTATGTTGAGTGGCGATATAACCCACCAACAATGACACCAATAAAAAAATAATGATCATCAACAAATCTTCATTGTGATGAATCATGATAGAGCCATAAGGTTCGGCAAAAAAGAAACTGAATGCAAAAAAACTGGAAAGTGCGTTAATCAGAGCAAGTTCAAGTGTTACGTTGATGGCAAAAAAAACCACCATAGTTAAATAGAGCAGGGGAAGATTGGCTTTGGGAATAAAACTGGCAATAAAAAAAACAAAAGGCGTTAGAATCCAGGGCAGTAAAATACCAACGGGGTAGGCGAGCTTATACCAGACACTGTCCCGATTCATTTATGCACCCTATTGAGCATAATCATGACCGCCAGAAGACACTGGAAAATAATACAACCAGCGTTAAAAACTCCAGACGCCCCAACAACATACCAATCGACAAACTCCATTTGGCAAGATCCGGCAAGCTGGCAAAATTACCTGCGGGTCCAATCACATCACCCATGCCCGGGCCAACATTCATTAAAGCAGTTGCAGCACCGGTAACACAGGTTACGAAATCCAAACCTGTCAATGCCAAAATAAATGACAAAGCACCAAAGCACATCACAAATAAAAACATATAGGCAACAGAGGATGACAAAATTTCCGAACTGATTAATTTATTGTTATATCGGCGACTGATAATGGCTTTGGGATGAATGGCTGTAATTAATTGTTCTTTCACCAAACCACTGAATATTTGAAAGCGAAATATTTTGATGCCGCCACTGGTTGAACCGGAACACCCGCCAATAAACATGCAAAAGAAAAAAACTACCCAGGCTAACTGCCCCCAGGTTTGATAATCACCTGATGCGAAACCGGTGGTGGTAATAATTGAAACCAGATTAAAACAAGCCATGGTAATAGCGCGTAAGGGATCCATTTGATCGGTGATCATTAAATGAATACCAATCACCAGCGTAGTAACCAGTATCACGGT
>CAMLRJ010000523.1 GCA_946482345.1 uncultured Cellvibrio sp. | reverse complement strand
CGGCGAAAGCCGGGGTAGCTAACTCCGGCTGAGTCGTCGTGGCGATTAGTTGATGTACTAAATTATTTATAATAACAGAGGCCTGAAATTGCCGTCAGCAACTTCAAAGCAAGGAAAATATAATGAAAATACTTTTGAAAAAAATACCAACTTTATGGATTCAATTTCTGCTTTTTACCATTGTGATGCTGTCAGTATATCCGGTAACTGCTGATGACGAGGTTGCGCTTGGCCGCGTACAGGCACCGGTGACTATCATCGAGTACGGCTCGTTAACATGCGACTACTGCATCTATTTTCACAGAGAAGTACTGCCGCACATACAATCACGATATATCGATACTGGCCAAGTGCGTTTTATCTATCGTAATTTTCCAACCAGCAATGCGGCAATACGCGGCGCGGTGGCTGCGCGCTGTGCTGGTGACCTATACTATAAGATGCTAGATGTGTTGTTCGCGCGAGTAGGAGCTTGGGCCGAGGCGGATGATGTTGACAGAGCGCTGATTCAGCAGGCTGCCGCCCTCAACATAGATGAGGAAGACTTTTATGCCTGCATCAATGATCCGAGTCAAGACCAAGCTATAATAGCCGTGCAACTGCAAGCCAAAACAGAATTTGATATAATCGGTACGCCCACGTTTGTTGTTAATGGCAAGGTCGTACGGGGCAAAAAGACTATTGAGCAAATAGACGCTTTGATCAACAAAGCACTCTAGACTCTCGCCGGTCGGCCACCAATAAATCCGAATAGGGGGCAAAGTTATTCGCGCTTTTTAATACGAACATTTTGGAGGATGAAATGACTTTCGGGTATTGCCGGCAGGCGATCTATTCTCCAGGACAGCGATGGTTTTGATAATGATCACCGCCGCCTTGTGGAATCAGTGTATTGATCGCCGTTGCGTTTTTGTGATGCTCGTCAATACATGCTTTATTCGCCATGCTTGGTGCCATGCTCATCATGTTTATCCATGTGAGCATCGCGCAAAATATCGATGCCACCATAGAGTGCAATGCATGCAACAGCGATCCCTACCAGCAAGTCCGGCAAATTTGAACCTGTCCAGATAACAATGATGCCCGCAAGTATCACGCCGCCATTTGCGACAAAATCATTCATGCTGAAAGTGGTCGCTGCGCGCAAATTTACATCTTTACTTTGCAATTTCTTCAACAGGTAGAGTGACAGAAGATTCACCACCGCTGCGATGACAGCCATCGTCATCATCATTGCGCCCGCAGGTTCCGATCCCTCAAAATAGCGACGAATCGCATCTAGCACCACGCCGCCGGCGAAGATTAATAGCATAATCCCGGAAAAACGTGCCGCGCCGCGCTTCCACGTGCGAGAACGAGATAAGGCAAGCAGACTTAATCCATACACAATAGCGTCGGATGAGTTATCAAGGCCGTTGGCGATAAGCGCGTTGGAGTCACCGACAAAACCCGTCGCCAAGAACCCCACCGCGATAGCCACGTTTAGCCAGAGCACAATCCAAAGCGTGCGACGCTTGTCAGCCGAATCGAGATCAAAATTGGCTTCACTCATAGGCAATATCTCCATGACCAGCACGCGCCCATAATTCAGCGCTGTCTATTTCATTGGAGTCAAAAAAGCGCATTTCAGCGGAGGGGAATAATGGGTCGAAAAGCTTCGTTCCCCATTCCTGCCAGTTCTTGTTACCCACGATAGCAATTCGGCCAAACTTATCCTGGTGTTTCGCATCGAACTTTAAATCGCGCCAAAGGCCGCTTAAGTCCCAGCCGGAGAAGTTGGACGCGAGCTCGATGAGCATGGGAACTGAAGCTGATTCCTTGGCCGCTATGCGCTCGAAGATCGGCACGAAGCGATCATAATCTGAACCTCCGGGCGTACCTCTGGCTTTAATTCGGACCAGTTCATTTTCTTCTGCTATATCAAGCATAACGTTTCCCTCTAGGCATTTTTAAGTGGCTGTTAGAGCAAGTATTCTGTAGATGTGACTACTCTCGTGACTATGGATTCATTATTGTGCAAGTGGGAGCACCACCAAACCAATCGCCAGCCAAGCATAAGCAATGATTGTAAACACCAGCAATATCCAGTCCCCAATACTTCTATCTGCTGACATCGACCCTTCTTTTTTCGAATACCACCAATATATAAATACGCCCGATAGAGCGATAAACATTACGTTTAAGAAAAAAGAGTAATCTATTTTAAAAAATTCCCGATCGGTCATCGATTTGGATTCGGAAGATTCAGGCAACAGTCCCAATAGATCGAATCCGTAGTGCATAATTGGGTGAATGACAATTTGGAGGGTTAACTTCCGATAAAGTGAAGATAACCTATTGTATTTTAAAGAGAAAGTGACATGGAAATTAAATCTGTATAGCCATTCGTCATTAATCGATCAATAGAAAGGGGAGACGGTATGAACTGGAAGTTTTTTCTCGCAAAGCGACAAAACAAGGCGCCCCACGCCTGAGAAAGCAGCTTTGGCCCAATGATATTAGGTGCTGACGTTCTGCCACGTTGATGTCCACATAATCCACCAATAATTAACGATGGGCGGCGCTGGCCCAGCAACCCCTCGGCGCACGGAGTGACTGCTGAAAGCCTTTGAAACTTCTATGCCTGTTTTTGGCAACAGAATTTATTGATAATACCGCTTGGATGTAGCCCTTTATCCGCGAGCTGTCCCAACGATAATTGCCCGGAAGACCGGCCATGGTGGATCTGCGCTGCTTCAGTCCAGATATGCCTCTACAAGACACAGCTGCTTTAGAGGTCCGGCCGGTAAAAACGTTGAATTTAGCCACTTCGCAGATAACCTATTGATATACATCATTATTTACGTGACCGACCCCTGCCTACGGCAAAGAACTTTGGAGCTGTTTAAACTGCCCTTGAATCACTGCTTTTTCCTGAAGAATCACCTTGTTCTCGTCGGACAGAAGCTCCACCTTATCCTGGGAGGCTTTGAGTCTGGTATTAGCATCTTCCAACGCTCGCGATAATACAGCCACATTTTTCTCCGTTTCTGCTTTCATTCCCGTAATCACTGCCACTTTTTCAGCTAGTTGGTCATTTTTACGTAGGTATTCTCGCATCTCTTTTGAGGCTTCTTCAGCATTACGTGTCAGGCTTTGAATATCCTCAGCTTTTCGGCTTACTTCACTGCTCAAGGTAGCTTTGGTCTGCTCGAGTTCATCTACCGTTCTTTGGAGCTTCGCGTTTGCATCAAACAATTCGGATTCTCTTGACTTAGCCTGAGTTAGCTGGTTCTGGAGGTTCTGAATTTGATCGCCCAACTGTTGGTTAGCCGCACGGAATTGATCACGTT
>CAMLRJ010000522.1 GCA_946482345.1 uncultured Cellvibrio sp. | reverse complement strand
GCAGAAAGATTACGTCAAAAAATAGAAAAAATGCTGGTGCACTTTGATGGTCAGGATATCCGCTTCACTATCAGCCTGGGTGTTTGTGCACTGGGCGATCATTTCAAAGATTACAAGGAATGGCTGGAAAAAACAGATCAGGGCCTTTACAAATCCAAAGAAGGCGGACGCAATCGTTATACATTTATGGAGTAATCATCACGCCAGAATGGAAGCGAAATTCCTCATCAACTGATTCAATCAATTCTTTTTCAATTTCCAAAAATTCACGAATGCGCTCGCTGATGTCTTTACCCTCGGCAGCGCGCCTGGCCAGTTTTAAATAATCCTGATAATGGCGCGATTCGGATTTGAGTAATGACAAATAAAATGTTTGTAATTCTTCATCAAGATAAGGCGCCAATTTCGCAAAACGTTCGCAGGATCTGGCTTCAATAATCGCACCTATAATCAAGGTATCAATATAACGTGCAGGTTCATGGGTGCGAACAATTTTGCGTAAACCACCGGCATATCGCCCTGGTGTAATTTGCTCATAGGCAATATTTCGCTTTTCCATAATCTGCATCACTTGCTCGTAATGGCGTAACTCCTCACGGGCAAGACGCGACATTTTATGCATCATGTCAAAATCACCCACGTAACGAAACATCAAATTGATTGCGGTTGATGCTGCTTTTTTTTCGCAATTGGCATGATCAAGCAATAACAACGACTGATTATCCAACGCATTTTGAATCCATTGATCAGGTGTAGCACAAAGCAAAAATTGATGAATGTGAGAGATATCAGTCATGAAGTGTAAAACTCGGGAATAATGTAACGCTCGTAATAAGCTAAGGACAATGCATAAAAATCTTTATCGATATGATCGCGAATTTCTGCCAGGGATAAATTCGCGGTGTCAGGTAAACGCCTGACACCAAATAAATCCAAATTTTCTATTTGACTGGCACCTGCTCTCAATAAATCAAACAACCAACAATAAGGATTTTGCTCCGGTTTAAATAAAATTTGTTGATGCTTTATTTGCTCAAGCAGCAGATTTTCATCCACAATTTCAAAATGCAACTTCACAACCTGCGTCAGAAAATTTTCCAATCGATCCGCAATAATTACGCGTTGGTCATGGGTGTAAGCATTCCAATCAATCACTTCATGCGCAAAGCGTTTGCATCCACGGCACACGTTGTCACCAATACCGGTTGAGCAAATGCCTACGCAAGGAGTTTTAACCGTTTTTAAAACCAGCATAGTCAATTTAGTAAGCAGATCCGGAAATGTTGAGATCTATTTTCCAGACTGCGCCAGCGCCTGTCATAAATAAAGTTTTATTATCTGCGCCACCAAATGCAACATTGGTTAAGTTGGCATCGGTAGAAGCCTGTGCAATTTGTTTTCCATCGGGTGTATAAACCGTTAACTTGCGTTTGATGTGTTCAGTTAAATAAATATTACCCAGACAATCAATCGCCATGCCATCAGGAATATTGATTCCGGTTACCAAATCTTTTCCAGCTTGAGGAATTCCATCTACCAACGCATAAGCTCTCAACACACCTTGTTCACCACCACCGTTGACATACAAAATATCTTCATTAACAGACAAACTGATTCCATTAGGATTGATGATAGTGTCATCAACCAAACTCACTGTGCCATCAGAGGAAATTCGATAAACTCCGGTTTTTTCCTGGCCGCCCGGTGCAGCATCGCGTTGAAATGCGGGATCAGTAAAATAAATAGTTCCATCTTTGGCAACCGCAATATCGTTGGGTGAATTGAATACATTCCCATTAAATTCCGATGCCACTGTCGTGCGCTCACCGGTGCTCAGGTTGTAGCGGGAAACTGCTTTGAATTTATGCGTGCCTGCAATTAAATTGCCCTGATTATCAACAGCTAAACCATTGCTGCCGGAATCTTCAATCAGGGTTGTCATATTGCCTGATGCATCCAGCTTTTGAATGCGCGAAGGAAATCCATTTGCAAAAGTAAAATCAGAAAAATAAAGCGAATCGTTTATCCAGACAGGACCTTCATATAAGCCCGCTTCGGTTCGTGCAGAGTTGGCTGATTCAATGCGCACAGGAATTAAATCTCCTGATGGTGCTACACCCTCGCACTGAGCAGAGGGTGCAGATGAAGAGGCCGCCGTACTGATTTCTGCAACCGATTTGTTTGAATCCTGATCAGGTTTCTTTTCACAGGCTGCCAGTACAACTATCAGGCTTGTGATCAGTGTCAATTGTATTCTGCTTGCCGTTGGTTTCATTTTGGCCTCTTTATATCAAGTGATTTTTCATAAAAAAATAAAGGTGCCACCTTATCACAACACGCGGACTCCATTAACAGTCTGCGCACCTTGAGTTATACTGCGCAGCCGTTTTACTGCTCTTATGAGCAACCTCAAGTGTACTGTCTTTATCAAGTTCACTTTTCATCCATGACGGTCATGGATAGCCTCTTGAAGCAGAGATCCTGCAAAAAGAGTAAACCCACATTAACGAGGATAAAATCGTGCTCGAAGCTTATCGCAAACAGGTCGCAGAACGCGCCGCCGAAGGTATTCCACCCAAACCACTCACTGCAGAACAAGTATCCGGATTGGTTGAGTTACTCAAAAATCCACCGGCGGGTGAAAAAGAAGTTTTATTGGATTTGATTACTAACCGTGTTCCTCCTGGCGTCGATGAAGCCGCCTACGTCAAAGCAGCTTTCCTCAGTGCGATACTCAAAAACGAAACCACTTCACCCCTGATTGATAAACCTCTTGCGATAAAACTGCTCGGTATGATGCTCGGTGGCTACAACATCGAAACTCTGGTTAATTTGCTTGATGATTCCACCCTGGCGCCTTTGGCCGCCGAACAACTCAAACATACATTATTGATGTTCGATGCTTTCCACGATGTGGAAGAAAAAGTCAAAGCCGGTAATCCACACGCCAAAGCGTTGATGCAATCCTGGGCTGATGCGGAATGGTTTACCAGCAAGCCGAAAGTGCCTGAAAGCACTAAACTCACAGTGTTCAAAGTCACCGGTGAAACCAATACCGATGATCTGTCACCGGCACCTGATGCCTGGTCACGCCCCGATATCCCCTTACATGCTCTCGCCATGTTCAAAATGGCACGCGACGGTATTACACCGGATGAGCAAGGCAAAATCGGCCCAATCAAGCAAATCGCTGCATTAAAAACCAAAGGCTATCCATTGGTATTTGTAGGTGATGTTGTCGGCACCGGCTCATCACGAAAATCAGCAACCAACTCTGTACTCTGGTTTATCGGTGAAGACATTCCCGGTGTGCCCAACAAACGCACCGGCGGTGTT
>CAMLRJ010000521.1 GCA_946482345.1 uncultured Cellvibrio sp. | reverse complement strand
GGGTTTATTGGGCGGAATATAGCCAGTAACAAAACCAACCAATTCACCATCTTTGATTGCGGCGGCCGAGGTCTGCGAAAAGTGCGAGCACTGCAGCAAATTGCAGTAAATCGAGTTCTGATCAAGGGGGGAAGATGCTTTGACCAATTGGTTAAGCTGGACTGCGTCCGAGGCCTCCAAATGGCGCATTTCGATATTGTGAAAGCTGAACCTATTACTGAACTTTCTATTACTTAGGTTGCTATCACTGAACTTGCTAATGTTGCTCATCATTATTCTCCGATCATCAAATGCCAGAATATGATTACAACACTAAACAATAGTTCAACAAAATTCAAACCGCTGTAAAATGAACCAAAATGCTAGCCAACCACTAAAGTCGTCAAAAAAACAGAAAAATCAGCAAAATATCTTCAATAAAGCCATTAAAATTTCATATCTATATTTTTTAATTATTGTTAAATCATTCTATTTTTATATAAAAACATCATTATTCATTTTAAATATACTTAGATATGTAACTATTTTTTGTTACCTAAAGGATCAATCGGATCAAACATCCCTATCCAATGATTCCACTTCAAGAAAGGGCGAGGCATCAATTTCACTGGCATCCATCATTTCGGCGACACGTTGGATGGAGGCAATGATCATGTGCTTTTCCCAATCAGCCAACTGTTCGAAACGCTCAACAAAGGCATCTTGCAAAACTGTCGGGGCTTTAAGCAGTATCGATTCCCCCTTGGGGGTTAATAGCAAGTGCACTTTTCGTTTATCGGACTGGGAACGCAAGCGCGACAGAATTTCCCTGTCCTCCAGACGATCAATAATGGTGGTGACTGTGGCCTGGCTTAAACTCATCTCCTGAGCCAATTGCTTGATTGATGCGCCCGGATTTTTTTGAATTAACTGCAACAGTCGCAATTGAGGCCCGGTTACTGATGCCGTTTTAACCAACTGCTTTGAATGCAGATCAATTGCACGAATAACACGCCGTAACGCAGTCAGCGCCATATCAATTTCATTCATAGATACATCCACCCTTGTGAATATTTTTGTGCACTATACGCCTTCCCTTCACAATAATCTTCACAGCTAGCGCATAGAATCACCTGGCATTTGCAAGACGAAAAAACATGTTCAAACTGAATGATTTCAAGTAAATTCACGACCGGTTACACAACAGGAATTTAACATGCGCTCAATTTTTATCTGGATATTTTCTGCCCTTTGTTTCATCTCCCCCTTTTCTCATGCCGCAAGCGGACTTGATCTCACCCACACCACTCTCGGTTGGTTTTGCGTTGGATTATTTATTATTGCCTATGCCTTTGTGATGCTCGAAGAAGTGCTGCACTTGCGAAAATCAAAACCCGTGTTGGCAGCAGCAGGAATTATTTGGATATTAATTGGCTGGGTTTATACGCAGCAGGATCAATCTGCATTGGC
This sequence comes from uncultured Cellvibrio sp., assembly GCA_946482345.1. Next base: position 1,894 of record CAMLRJ010000521.1, on the reverse strand, counting down.
AGAAGAAGCGTTCAGACACACGCTATTGGAATTCGCCGAACTGATGTTATTTTTGTTAGTTGCTATGACCTACATTAACGCCATGGATGAGCGTGGATTATTTAATGCGTTACGCGGCTGGTTAATTAAAAAAGGTTTTACCTATCGCCAACTATTCTGGATTACCGGGATTCTCGCATTTTTTATTTCACCTATAGCCGACAATTTAACAACTGCATTATTAATGTGCGCTGTAGTGTTAAAAATTGCCGACAATGAAAAAGCTTTTATCAATATGTGTTGTGTGAACATTATTGTAGCGGCTAATGCTGGCGGCGCATTTAGTCCCTTCGGCGACATTACCACCTTAATGGTATGGCAAGCAGGTAAAGTTGATTTCTTTACTTTTTTCCATTTGTTTATTCCATCTCTGATTAATTTTTTAGTACCCGCCATCATCATGAGTTTTTTCATTAAAAATCGCCCATCACACAAAGATGATGAAGATAGGTTTTTGGAAACGCTAACTTACAAAGAAGGCGCCTTCCCGATTTTATTTTTATTTTTAGCCACTATCGCCAGCGCCGTACTGGGCCATGTTTTAATTCACATGCCACCGGTATTAGGCATGATGATGGGACTGGCTTATTTAAAACTGTATGGATTTTATTTGCGCAAAAAAGGCATTGTCGATCTAAAACATGCCGAGCAAGTTAATTCAGACTTCATAGCAAATAATCGAAAAGATAAAACTACCGACATTCCTTTGCCATTCGATGTATTTCAACCATTGGCACGATTGGAATGGGATACCTTATTGTTTTTTTACGGCGTTATTATGTGTGTCGGCGGTTTGGGATTTTTAGGTTACTTAACACTTTTATCTGAATCGCTTTACGGAAATTTCAGCGAAACCACATCCAACATTAGTTTGGGTTTAATCTCGGCGGTGATTGATAACATTCCTGTGATGTATGCAGTTTTAACCATGGCGCCGGATTTTTCGCAAGGTCAGTGGTTACTGATTACCTTAACCACAGGCGTGGGGGGCAGTATGTTATCGATTGGTTCAGCTGCAGGGGTTGCATTGATGGGGCAAGCACGCGGCTATTACTCTTTCCTTGGGCATTTAAAATGGACACCGGTTGTGGCGCTGGGATATTTTGCGAGTGTTTATGTTCATTTATGGTTGAATGCAAATATGTTTTAGCAAATTTTGCGCGCAACATGCACATTCCTACAAATAAAAAATCAGGGGTTCTTACCTGATTTTTTATTTTGATATTTCCTGTCTTATCTCACAAAATTTCAATTATCTGTTATTGCGTGAGTGATAATGCTTTTTCCGCATCGATTCCCAAAATTACCGCACCAATGGGTTGGCTGCTGACGGATGAATCGAAAACCGGAAAGCTGACATTGACCTGGAACAAGCGTGTGGAAGCATCATAAGCCATATGATCTATATACACATCGCCTGAATTTAACTTCATGGATGCTGTAAATTTAATTTCATCGCCCTGATAAAAATCAGACGTCATGTCACTCACCGCAATATTCATACCCTGTTTGTCTGTAAAAATAATCTCGGTTATGACGCCATCTGACTCTTGTTTTATACGCATCAGATTTGCGCTTAAATCATGATGTGTGTGCTCTGCAAGTATTACATGAATACCCGCTTTAAACTCTTCTATCCACTTCCGGTCAATAATTTTAATATCATCGTTTGTAAAATTTTTTCTTTGACGATTATATTGTCTGAATGTGGACAACCAATTTTTATTTTTCATGTACCCCAAAAAATGCTGGTTAACCCAGGTTTTCAACCATATTTTTTCTTCATCATTCATAGAAAACATTTGGTGCTGGCATTCACCCGAATGAAAATTAAACTTTTCAAGAAAGTCAGGAT
>CAMLRJ010000520.1 GCA_946482345.1 uncultured Cellvibrio sp. | reverse complement strand
CAAAATTAACCCGTGTTATGGCGACAATAGAAGTTGATGGTGGTGTGGAATCTGTCAGCACTATTGAAGCGGCATTACGCAAAAAGAATGATGCCGACAATATAGAAGCTGCCTTGAAAAAATCACAATTCATTCCCGGATTTGTTGCCAACAAACCAGTTGCCATGCATTACATCGCGGTTGTGAATTACAAGAAATAAATTTTTCTTGCAGCTAAAAATCCCGGCCATTTGTCCGGGCTTTTTTATGCGTTAAAAACAGGATAACCAAAGCGTAAATTGATAATAAATGGGTATGCCCACCAAAATATTGAATGGAAAAGTCACACCCAAAGCAGACAACATTGCTAAACCTATATCCGCGTCTTTAATCGCACGAGAAATCGCAGCGGGAGCGGCAATATAAGAAGCACTTGCTACCAGCGTGCCGAAAATAAATACACTGCCTTGTGGTAGATCGAGCAGGCAACCGATAAAAATCCCGATAAATGCGAGACAGCAAGGTGCGAGCAAGGCGAAGGTCATTAATCGCCAATGACGAATGGGTAAGGGATACAAATATTTTGCAGTGCAGCGTCCCATCTCTAACAAAAATAATGCGAGCAGTGCTTTGAATCCGCCGATAAAAACTGACGACACTTCTTTGCTGGCTTCAGGGCCATACCAGCAACCAATCACCACACCACCGGTTAATAACAACACGCCGCGACTGGTGAGTGCTTCGTGCCAAATGCTGGAAATAGATTGTTGGTTGTGCGTGAGTTTTCGGTGCAACACAATCGCGGTGACTATCGCGGGCAATTCCAACAACACCAGGTACAAAGTAGTTTGTGGTGCGACCGTTAAATTATTGAATTCTGCGTAAGCCAGTGCGACCGCAAAAGTACCCGCACTCGCCGATCCATAATGCGCCGCGAGGCTAGCGCTATTGGACTGAGATAAAAGTACGAATTTGCGCAACACCGGGTAGAGTAACAAAGGAATCAGCGCACCCAGGCTCACTACTAACAAAATGTCCGGTAGCAAGGCCCAACTCAACTGGCCGTGAAGGGCAAATCCACCCTTTAACCCGAGGGTCAGCATCAACAAAATACTCAGGGTATCGTAAGCCGCCTGGGGAACTTTCAGGTCCGACTTGGCGACCCCGGCCAACAATCCCAACAAGAAAAACACTATGACTATATCAAGCACAGAACCACTCCTCTGACGAAATTCGCGGCCATTCTTGCCTGAACGCAAAATAGATGATAATTAATGTTCATGATTTTTATTATTGATGATCATCTATATATCTGACCAAAAAGGTGCCTCAATGAACGTTCGTCACCTCACATTCCGCTTGTTACAGGTTTACATATCGGTAGTCAGGACAGGCTCTATCTCGGCGGCGGCCAGCCAATTGCACCTGACACAACCCACGGTTTCCCAACAAATCAAACGCCTGACAGAAGCGGTTGGGCAAGAGCTGCTGGAATTAAAAGAAGGCCGCTACACCACCAGCCATGTGGGGCGCGAACTCTACAATGCGGCGGTCAATGCCCTCGCCTGTTTTGATGATTTCAATTTATTTTTGGATGAATCGCGTCAGGGAATCAAAGGGCATATCCATATAGGTGTGGTGACCACTGCAAAATATTTGTTGGCACCGATACTGGCGGCCTTTTCAAAGGATTTTCCCGATGTGCAAATCACCTTTAACATCGGCAACCGCGGCGACATAGTGAAACGTTTTGAAAATCAGTTGGACGATTTGTATCTGTTTAGTCACCCACCCACAGGTGATAAAGTGATTCGCGGGCGTTTTCTGCGCAATCCCCTGGTGGTGATTACACCGATTGATCATTGGTCACTCACGCGAAAAAAAATTACCTTTCCCGAATTGTTGTCAGAACGATTTTTAATGCGCGAGCAAGGCAGCGCCACCCGCATGGTGTTTGAGAACTGGCTGCGCGAGCAAAATTATCAACTCAACAAAACCATGCAAATCGAAAGTAATGAAGTGATTCGGATGAGTGTTGAAAATGGTTTGGGATTAGCTGTTTTATCCGAGCATAGTTTGGCACAATCGCAAACGAGAATTGGTGTGCTCAAACCGGAAGGGTTTCCACTCTTGAGCCACTGGTATCTGGTACGACATGCAGATCGTCACCCGACTGCGGCTACACGTAATCTGGTGGAATTTATTCGCAAAAATCTTTCACACTGGATGGCCGCTGATTATATTCGTAATGAGTTGGATGATTTTTTGTAATGACAGTATTTTTTCAGAGGTTTAATTAATGCAACGCGAAATAATTTCGGTCACCCAACTCAATCGACGCGCGCGTCAATTACTCGAAACACAATTTGCGTTGCTCTGGGTTGAAGGCGAATTATCCAATGTATCGGTGCCTTCATCTGGCCATTGGTATTTCACGCTTAAAGATAGCGGTGCTCAGGTGCGTTGCGCCATGTTTCGCAATCGCAATATGACGGTAAAATTCAAACCGCAACAAGGCATGCAAGTGGTGATTCGCGCACGCGTCAGTTTGTATGAAGAACGCGGCGATTACCAAATTATTGCCGAGCATATGGAAGAAGCCGGAACTGGTGCTTTGCAACGACAATTTGAAGCATTGAAAAATAAATTAATGCAAGAAGGTTTATTTGCGGATGCGCGCAAAAAATCCTTACCAAAAATGCCGCAACATATCGCCGTGATCACCTCGCCTACCGGCGCTGCCATACGCGATATTCTGCATGTGCTCGATAGACGCTTTGCATCAATTCCCGTCAGCATCATTCCTGTCGCTGTACAAGGCAAAGAAGCCGCACCGCAAATTGTGAATGCATTGGACATAGCAAATCGAAGTCAATTATTTGATGTGATTATCCTCGGGCGCGGCGGTGGTTCGCTGGAAGACCTTTGGGCATTTAACGAAGAAATAGTCGCGCGCGCAATTGCTGCGAGTCAAATTCCAGTGATCAGTGCCGTGGGCCACGAAACCGATTTTACTATTGCCGATTTTGTGGCAGATCTACGCACGCCTACGCCTTCAGCAGCAGCTGAAATTGCAGTGCCTGATAGCGATGAATTGTTGGATCAATTTATTGGTCTTGAAGTATTACTGGAAGAATCCATTCAACGCAAACTGGAATTTTTTCAACAAAAAGTGCATTGGTTGCAATCGCGTTTGCGTCACCCAAAATCAAAACTGGAACAGGCATCGCAACGATTGGACCATCTGGAGTCACGTTTAAAAAATAAGATGTTGTCAAACATTCGCTATCATCAAAATTATCTGCATACTTTGAGTTTGCGCCAAGCGCCATGGCATCCGAAAAATCAATTACAACGCTTGCAACAGCGTT
>CAMLRJ010000519.1 GCA_946482345.1 uncultured Cellvibrio sp. | reverse complement strand
AGTTTTGTATTCGATTGTTTCACCAACCACATTTCCATTTATGTCTGTAATAGGTGTTCTACTTAATACTACACCTTTGATATCATCAGGGTGTCTTACTTTTGTAGGATCACTTAAATGATGAGGAAGAACATTCGAAGGATTTTCCATAGCAACATCAAATTCCTCAGAATTATGCCCCCCCTTAAGACCACCTTCACTATCTCTCGCATATGAGCCATCCGACCGACGATCAGGCTTTGCCAAATGTTCATCAAAATTCGTCCTAAGCGGAGGATTGGGTTTTAAATTAATAGAAGGCTTTGCTGGAATATTTTGATTATTACCACTGCCAGGGGAAACATTATTTCCAGTGCCGCCGCTATTGCTGCCCGCATTTGAATTTACGTATACAGGAGTATTAGTTCCTTTCTTCCCTGGCAACCCGGTAATTGTTGTTGCAATCCAAGTTAAACCATCAACCCAATCCGCCATGTCATAAACTATAGATTCATTTATATGGTGCGGATATTCACCATCTACATACTCATACTCATCACTAATAAGGTACCCGATACCCGCTTTTCCAAGATACACAGGAACTTCTGCAACCTGCTCTTTCAATGATTCTGGCAGTACATAATCTACGCCATAATCTACCGCCATGTTCACCAAAAATTTAGACGGCCCCATAATTGCCGTGCCAAAAACAACACTTGCGTATTGACGCTCTTCTGGTGTGAATGTATTTAGAGTGCGGTTCGTCGCTCCAAACGCATCTAAACCAAAATTAACCAATTCACTAAAATTTCCACCATATATCGTCATCTGCTGAATGACGTCGGGATCTTCGCTGACGGCATCACTTGAGTAGGTAGTTTCCTTCTTGCTTTTTACAAGCTGGTCAATAGTTTCTCCATTTCCTATTGCCAAGTCCTCTATGGCTGCATAAGAGTATAGTGCGCCATTCTCATTTAATTTACGAAGAATGCTTTCTTTAACTGACTGAGGAGTACCTAAATCATCAAGTTTCTCAGTAATTCTTTCTATGTATCTGGTAACTATTCGATTCACACGATCCGAATCATTACCCTCATTAATTTGAAGATATATCTCTAACAGATTAACCGCCGTGTATACATTAGCCTTTGCTGTCATTTCAGCAGAGTTCGCCGCTGCATTTACATCACCACCTAATGCATAAGCGGCAAAAGCAGCACTAAGCTTCGATAAATTAATACCCAACTGCTGTAAATAGGTTGCCTGATCCTCTACATCTCCATAGACAATATTTGATCCAGCTACTTTTTCAGCCCAAGCTTCTAATTTTTCTTTAACCTGATCGGACGTTAAAGCGTGAGACAAAACTGCACCGGCTGCTCCAGACGCGCATCCATTCTCAACATCAGTATCTTGTAACTTATTGGTTAAAGAACTCGTTAAACAACCTAATGCGGCATGAGAAATGTATTCAAAAGCAACGTCAAAGTTAGGTGCGTTTGATATTTTTGCTGCCAGTTTATTACCAATCGTATTGATAGCATTCGAAGCCAGTGAAGAATTAAATGCATTCAAATAGTCATCAGAATTTCCACCATTAATGGACACAGACACTGCAGATGTAATTGTTGCATTAACCACTGCTTGTGCTGCTTGATTTGCAATTGTAAAGCCCAATGATTGTTCTATACCGTCCTTAACAGGAAACAAAGTGAAGTCGCCAACATATTCCAGAGTTCCGGCAGTAACCATAGAAATGGCAAGATTCTTCAAGCTCTCATCACTATCCATTGCATTCAATGTTTCGCGCAGATTATTTCCTGCTGCTAAACTTTGTGTTGCTTGTGTTGCAAGTGTAAGCGCACCAGCATTAAGTGCGGCACCTAAAGTAGCGTTACTCGCAAGGCCTCCGATTACACCACCACCTCCTGAACCAATCAGCCCCGCTCCTGGCCCCATCGCCACCGCAACACAAATCGCAATAATTGCCATTGCAGCAGGACTTAAAGTTGATTTTGATTCTCGAAGCTCTTTATGAATTTCCTTCATAGCTTCCCAGTTAACGCCTTGTCCACCAGCAACAACAGCCTGATCATAAAGCTCAGCGGCCCACTTCATATCAGGCATCTTTCGGAACTCTTCTACTTGCACTTCAAGTGGAGCGTCTTCTATACCTGTATATTCCACATTAATGCCATACATGGCTTGCACTTGCAGGCCACCCACAATCGCATTTTGAATATTATTTTCGTGAATAATATCTTCTGTGCGTGTTTTGATTTTCCACGTGCCTTTTTTCACTGTTTGCAAATGTTTTTGTTCCAATTCTTTTGTCATTAACAAATGAACTGTGCCATTGCGTGCGTAAACTTGAGCGCCCTCTGTGCTGGTGATGTTTGCAGCCCTTAGCACCACATCGCCGGATTGAGTGTCAAGCAACACACCTTTTCCTGCTTTAAGAATTGCTCTAACCGCGTGGCTGGTGAACTCTGAAGCTGTTCCTTTCGTTTTACCTTTTCGATCTTGCTTTTGAATAGATCTTTCTTCTTTAGATTCAAGGATGTGAATACCGTTGGCTGCCAGTAATTCAATGCCACCTTCAGTACTCATAAGTTCAGACGCGTTAATTTCGATAGCGCCTTCAGCAATTAACTTGATCGTATCGGTTGCAGAAATTTTTGAACCGAATACGTCAAGGCTGCTGTAGGTTCCTTGCCAATGGCCATCTTGCGTAGGACGTTGATATTGAGTGAACACCGGTAATATTGAAATGTTCCCGCCAGCTTCCATGGTGATAGTGCCATTGGTCGCAGTTGCGGTTGAACCTTCGAATGTAATATCGTTTTTCGAATAGAGATTGATGCTCTGAGCATTGATACTGGCAATTTGTCCAAGGCGGGTGCCTTGGCCGTATTTGTCGGTGTAAGAATGGACGAGAGTTTTATTATTGATTTGCCCAGCAAAAATATTAACTGTATTGGTCGCAAAAACCGAACCGCCAATATTTTGGAAGATACCCCCTATATCCAAATTCAAATTGCCTGCAGAAGAAACATTGCCATGATAATTAGTAAATCCATTCACGGTTTCAATCCAGGTATCAAGCCCTGTCATTAATCCTTGATGATCAAGCGTCATGCTATAAAAATTGGCACTGCTCCCAAGAAATTCAATTTTATGATCTGTGACACTCCATTTTTGTAATGTAGCGGGTGTTAAATAGACGATGGGTGCAATTACATCCAGGCCATTAATATTGCGTTTTTCAGGCCAAATCATGTCGCGTGTAATGACGAGATCCGCAGGTAACCGGCTTCCAAAAAGATATTGACGGTTTTCATTCGCAAAACTGTACGCGTTGTTATAAAGCGTGTTGT
>CAMLRJ010000518.1 GCA_946482345.1 uncultured Cellvibrio sp. | reverse complement strand
TAGAAGTGCCATTCCAACCTATTTGAACTTGCTGACCATTTCTGGTTACGGTTTGCAATACTTTCATGAACTCTGGAACCTGATAATCAGAATGCCAGACCAATGCATGCCCGTGAATTGTCATGCTTTGAGTATTGGCGTAATCAACAAATGCATTGGCATTGGTAAAGTTGTAGTCCGAAATAGTGCCGGTGTTATTGTTGGGATGCAGGTAACTCATTTTCATAATGTTGCCTGCGGTCATTTGATTAAAATGTTTTTCAACAATCGCTCTTTCCGATGCATTGGTTAAAACGTTGTAGGTGGGTGAATCGGTATTGGATACCGCAATACCAATTGGGAAATTAGCCAAATCGCGCAAGTGATCAACATTGGCTGAATACACACTGCCTGAACTTGAACTGGAACTGGCACTTTGTGCTAACGTGATTTTTGTGCTCTTGATTGTCACAGTACCAGTTGCAGAACCTTTGGCTTGAATACCCATTTGAATATCATTTGCTGATTGATTGAATTTGTCATCCGGCTCGTCAATTGTGCAGTAAAGGGTCACATCAGAGCCTGCAGTGAGTTCACTATTATTAGATAAACAATTCCATTCGCCTTTTGACCAATCATTTTTAATTTGCGCAAAAATTTGTAAGTTTGCGCCGCTGGATTTAAATTCGCTACTGACATTAACAACCATTTCGATTACAGCATTTTCAAGTTGTGTTGGCTTTAAAAAATCAAAAACAGCACCCACTCCATCGCCACTTGCAGAGAAACTGACTCCGGCAGAGTTGTAGTTAACTCCAGAATTTCCAGCACTGCCTGATGAATTTCCTCTCCAACCATTCGCCATATCAATAATCAACACATTGGCTGAGGCAGATGAACTTGAGCCAGCAATTGATGAAGAATTTTCTGCAGAAGAAGATGACGCTGTAGAACTTGATTCCGACAAACTCGAGCTGCTTATTACAACTGCAGATGCGGATGATGAAATCGATACTGATGAAGAAGTTGCAGAAGATAAAGTTTCGGAACTTGTTGAAGAAATTGCCGTTGATGAACTGCTAATCGAGGAGGAAATTGCAACAGAATTCGATGAACTGACAGCCGAGGACAAAGGGTTATTACTGGAGCCAGATTTACCCCCGCCACCACCACCACAAGCAACCAGGCTGCAGCCAAGAATTCCGATCATTATTGGTTTTAATAAAGACGTCATAATAAAACTCTCACGTTATTGTTATAGTTCATTAAACCATAAGTGTTTGCGGCTTGTATACCAGCAGCATTGTAAAGAATTGAATTGCGCCAAATAAAAAACCACCCGGAGGTGGTTTTTTATTACGCGAAAATGCTTAGCCTTCCATTTGCTCCAGTTCTTTACCTTTGGTTTCTTTGACCAGTTTGAGCACAAAGAAGATAGAGAAGGCAGAGAATAAGGCATATATACCGTAAGCTCCTGGCAGCCCCAGTGCTGAAGCCAGCAAATAAGGAAAGGTGAAGGTAATCAGGAAGTTGGCGCCCCATTGTGCCAAACCAGCGACTGCAAGCGCAGAACCACGAATCTGGTTCGGGAACATTTCGCCGAGCATGATCCACATTACAGGCCCCCAGGAAACATTGAAGAAAACCACATAAAGGTTGGCGGCTACCAATGCCAGAGTGCCCATTTCACTGGACAACATCAGGTTGCCTTTTTCATCCAGCGGCGCACCATAAAATGCAACGGCCACTAATGAGAGTGTGATCGTCATACCCAAAGAACCTATCCACAGAAGTGGCTTGCGGCCAATCTTGTCAACCACAAAGAAGGTAATGAAGCAGGCACCAATGCTTACCGCACCTGAGACCACGTTGATCAACAGTGCATCAGACTCTGAAAACCCGGCTGCTTGCCAGAGTACTGCGCCGTAGTAAAACACCACGTTGATACCTACAAATTGCTGTAGAACGGCTAAACCAACACCTATCCATATAATCGGGCGTACGCGGCCACTGATTTTGTCAATAATATCGGAGAGGCGTGGCTTGTGATGATCAGCGGCAAGGGAGGATTCGATCTCTTTAACTTTGCTGTTACCTTCATCGGTACCATAAAGTTTTATCAAAACAGTGCGTGCTTTTTCGATCTGGCCAGACGCCACCAGAAAACGCGGGCTTTCAGGAATAAACAAAAGTGCGACAAAAAAGATAACAGCAGGGATTAATTCCATCCAAAACATCCAGCGCCAGGTTTCATAGCCCCACCAAAATTCGGACAATGAAGAACCCGCAACCTTGGCCAGGGCATAATTACTCACAAAGGCTGCCGTTAATCCGGTGATAATTGCCACCTGTTGTACGGAGCTGAGCTTGCCCCGGTATTTAGCCAGAGCAACTTCGCTGATATAAGCTGGGCACATTACCGAAGCTGCACCTACAGCCAAGCCGCCAAGCACTCGGTAAATAATGAACTCCAGCGAGCCAGTGGCAATACCTGAGCCCCAGGCAGAAACAATAAAAAATACAGCTGCAACAATCAAAATAATCTTGCGTCCGAATTTGTCCGCTAATGTGCCCGCAAAAAAAGCGCCTACGGCACAACCTAGCAGCATGGAAGAAACTTCAAATCCGGCAGTATTGATATTAAATGCACTGCGAAGTCCATCAACAGTTCCGTTGATCACTCCGCTGTCAAAACCAAATAAAAATCCACCAATTGTGGCAATCACACTGATGAGAACAATAAAAGGAGTATTCGCCTGGCTATGGTTCATGGATGTACCTTTCTGGTTGTAGCTGTTATTGAAATTATAAAAACCGAATCGTCTGCGACGACCGGGGCCGATATTACCCCAACATAGTCTGACCGACTATATAAGGGGTGAAATTAGATTAAATTTCGAAGGAGAAACCGGTTTTGGTCAGTTGTTCATAAGCCTTGGCATCGAAGGTGTAGAGGTTGGCCGCCCGATGAGGGACGCCCTGCTGTTTTTCATTACAGGGAGACAAGAGATTCATCTTCATGATTTTTCGGCGGAAATTGGGCTTATCCAGCTTGATGTTCAGTATGGCTTCGTAGAGTGCCTGCAATTGCAACAAGGTGAATTTTTCCGGCAACAAATTAAAACCTATAGGTTGATGACAAACCTGATGACGCAACACTTTTAATCCGTGCTCAATAATTTCGGCGTGGTCATAAACCAACTCGGGCAAACTGCTGACACTTTGCCAATTGACTTCTTCCGCTGTTTGCCCGGCCACCAGTGAAAGATTGTCTGCACTGACCAGTGCAAAATAGGCAACGGTCACCACACGCTCATCGGGAAAGCGATCAACCCTGCCGAAAGTTTTCAATTGTTCCAAAAAAACATCGCTAATACCTGTTAACTCT
>CAMLRJ010000517.1 GCA_946482345.1 uncultured Cellvibrio sp. | reverse complement strand
CATTGCTCTTTGACTGACGTAGCCCGGGCTGGCTTATCTTAAAATTTGTCAGTTCAATTTTATTTGTTGTGATATCAATAAAGCCCTCTTCCTGAACGACATAAGCAATGAGTTTTGTTTTATTTTTACTGCCATGGTTTCCAAGGGCAACGACAACGGCCTCTTTAATACCGACCTGTTCTTTTAGTACAGATTCAATTTCACCTAACTCTACCCTGTTTCCATTAATATTTACCTGGAAATCATTTCTTCCTAAAAATTCAATATTACCGTTAGGAAGATATCGCCCCAGGTCACCGGATTTATACAGGCGCTGTTTTGTTAACGGGTGCTCTATAAATAAAGAGTTAGTCTTCTCGGGATCATTCAAATATCCCCTGGCTAAACCATCACCAGCGATATATAGCTCACCCGGAACCCACAGTGGGCAGGTTTGCAACGCATGATTAAGAATATGTATTTCCTGGTTATCCAGTGCAGTTCCATATGGAATACTGTCTAATTGACAATCCTGCGGATCAATAATATGGGTAGCTGACCATATAGAGCATTCCGTAGGACCGCCGGCGCTGATCACCTGAACCCCAGGCCAAAGTTTCAACATTCGCTCCGGCAACTTCGGGGGAATCCAATCACCGCTCATCATTACCAACCGCAGTTCATCAAAGTTTTCTTCTGGATTATCCTCAATATAATCAACCAGAATTTGCATTAAGGCGGGAACAGTATTCCAGAACGTGATGTTGTGTTGTTTAATTAAATTAACCCAATGCGCAGGATTCCTTGATGTGCCAGCGTCCGGAATAACTAGCGTGGCACCACTGGAAAGCGTGCCAAAAAGATCATAAACAGACAAATCAAAATTTAAAGCCGAGAGGCCAATAACACGATCTCCACTGCCTAGTGAATATCGACGATTAATATCCAATATGGTATTAACGGCACCTCTATGTGGAATCATCACTCCTTTAGGTACGCCGGTTGAGCCAGAGGTATAAAGCACATAAGCCAAGTCATCAAATTTTTGCAAGGGCTCCAATTTCTGCGGAGGTACTTCAGGTTCGGGTAAAGCATCAATGCAAATAACCTGGACATCGGGAGGAAAAACCAGTTTTTCAGCTAAAGCAGATACCGTCAAGGCAACCGACGCATTACTATTTTTTAGCAAATAATGCAGCCTATCCTGCGGAATACCAGGATCGATTGGTAGATATGCCGCCCCTGCAAAGAGGATTCCCATCACCGCGACGACTTGATATACGCTTTTGTCCATAACAACCGCGACCAAATGATTAGGCCTGCATCCCATTTCCCTGAGATCAACAGCTAACGAGACAGAACGATTGTATAGCTGGCGATATGTAAAACTTTTTTCGGACGAAACCACCGCTATTTGATCAGGGTTGATACTGGCTTGTTTTTCAAAAAGCGTTTGCAACAGATCTTCGTCTAATGGCTTCCCGGTTTGATTAACCAGTTTCAGTGTTTTGGCCTGGTCATCGGGAAGCAATAGCGGGGCAATGTCCATGTCCCAAAGCTTTTCATCCGCCGTTAAGCGAGTCAGGATTTTGCAATAAGACTCAAACATCGAGTCTAATAAGCCGTTGGGAAACAAGGATTCCACGGTATCCCAATTGAAGCGAAGCATTCCATTCCATTCCATCACCTGGTGATCCAGCCATACTTGTGTTGTTTGGCTAATACCGTATCCTTCTTCTCCAATAGCTTTGGAATTGGAGTTTTCATGTTTAAGGGATCTGACTCCCAAGGTACTGGTAAAAACGACAGGCATCGAGACCTGTGAACCATGTCTTCTCGTCATTTCACGCAGAACAGAAATAGCTCCACAAAATCTATTATCCAGGTCTTCCCATAATTGCTGCTGAATTTGTTTGATACGTCCAGTGATTGTAGAAGTTTCTGCGTTATTGATCTCCAACAACGTCAGGGAAGTGAAATCTCCTACTATTTCATTAACCTGTTCGTGCGCGGGGTGGCGATTATACAGTGTCAAATTAATTGTAAAATGTGGCGACCTGCTCCATAAAGCCAGTATTTCAGAAAAGATTCCCATCAGTACTGCTGAAGGAGTTACGCCTAATTTAATCGCTTTATTCTTAATAACGTTCCATTTATCTGCTTCTAATTGGTAGGTTCTGCGTTTGAATTCAGGGTTGGTGACCTTCTCCGGTGATAGGGCTAGAGGAAGTTGAGGTGAAGGCGGCAAACCATCTATTCTGTCAAACCAATAATTACGACATTTATGGAAAATTTCCGAATCTTTAATTTTTTCTTCTGCGATCACATAATCGCGGAAAGATAAATCCAGCTTTGGAAGTTCCAACTCAGGATTTTGGTAGAACATCAACCACTGCTCAATAAGCATATTGATGCTCCAAGCATCAGCAATGAGAATATCAATGCTAAAACACAACCGGAAGCCTTCAGGCTTTGAGCGAATAGCACGTATTTCAAACAGCGGCCATTGCTCCAGGGAAATGACATTATGAGACATCTCCTTCCGGACGTTTTCTTGCAGCAAACGAATATCATCTGGAGACTTGTCAACAACATCCAATACTTCAAATGTATACTCGGGTACCGTTTCCAGAATTTTTTGTTCGCCGGAAGAAAGCACAACGGCCCGAAGCATATCGTGTCTGTTTACCAGTTTATTCCAAGCTTTATTGAACGCTGCAATTTCCCCTGAATATATTTCTATTTCAAGATAAATATGCGTGGAGTTCTCCCCTAACGAAAATACTCCGGTGCGGCCAAGCCAATAAGCATGCTGGATATCATTTAATGGGAATGGTTCATGACGGTTTTTCAGATCCGGAATAATTCTGTCCATGCTACTGCGGGAAACTTTCCGTTTCTCCGGGACGACTTCCTCTGCAAGCGAGGGGAATTCTTTTGCGATGTCTTCAGCAAGCAATCTTACTGTTGGATTCATGAACAAGCGGCTAAGTGTGACATCAACATCGAACTTATCAATTATCAAATCAATCAAAAGTAACGCTTGAAGCGAATTGCCACCCAACTCAAAGAAATTATCAAGGACACCTATCCTGTCAATTTCAAAAGATCGCTCCCACAGTAAAACCAACTCCCTTTCCAACGAGTTCCGGGGCGCTTCGAAGTCATCATCTAACTCTGGCCTCGGATGAAAGTTTTTGGTATCTGTCGAACACATTATTGAGCTTGATAGAGTTGAGTCTACATCAGCGAATTGCTTCTGGGCATCAATCCAATAACGTTCAGGTTGCAACGGATAGGACGGCAAATGAACTCTTCGGCGAGGTGAATTATTATGAAACTTGTCCCAATTAATCTTCACCCCGGATAACCAAATTCTCCCGATAGAC
>CAMLRJ010000516.1 GCA_946482345.1 uncultured Cellvibrio sp. | reverse complement strand
TTATTGGCAAGTGGGCGTTCCACCTTCAGGCGCGTTTGATTCGCGATCATTCCGCTTGGGCAATCAACTGTTACAAAATGATCCAACTGCCGCAGGTTTGGAAATCACTTTACAAGGGCCTACGTTAAAATTCAGTTGCGCCACCAAAGTGGTGATTACCGGTGCGACGATTGATGCGAAACTAGATGGAACCCCAATTACTATCAATCAAATTATTCACATTAATGCAGGACAAGTTTTGCAACTGGGCCGCATCAGCGACAAAGGTGCAAGAAGTTATTTGTGTATTGCAGGTGGCATTCAATGCCCGGATTATCTCAATTCAAAATCGACATTTACGCTAGGGCAATTTGGTGGCCACAATGGTCGCGCTTTACGTGCTGGTGATGTGTTGCGTTTGGATGCGGAAAAATCCAATCCATCAATAGAGTTGACTTCTCTTGATGAAACATTAATTCCTGCGATCAACAATAAATGGCAATTGCGTGTGATTTATGGCCCACACGGTGCACCGGATTTTTTTACCGAAAAAGATATAGCAACTTTTTTTCAAACTGATTGGGAAGTGCATTACAACTCCAGCCGTACCGGTGTGCGTTTAATTGGCCCCAAACCAGAATGGGCGCGCGATTCCGGCGGTGAAGCGGGCATGCATCCATCCAATATTCACGACAATGCTTACGCGTTTGGCACTGTGGATTTTACTGGCGATATGCCAGTGATTCTCGGACCTGACGGCCCCTCACTCGGTGGTTTTGTTTGCCCTGCGACAGTAATCACTGCAGATTTATGGAAACTGGGACAATTGCGTGCTGGCGATAAAATTCGATTTATTCCGGTGACGCTTGCTGATGCAGTCGCGATTGAAGCGGCGCAACACAAATCTATTAATCAATTGCAAGCGATTGAAGTAAAACCTTCGACAACTGAATTAATTTCACCGATTGTTAAAACACTCAGTGCCGATCAAGTGGGTGAGAATATTGTTTATCGTGTTGCAGGCGACCATTTCCTGTTAGTGGAATATGGAAAACTGGAACTGGATATTAAATTGCGTTTTCGTGCGCACGCATTGATGCAATGGCTGGAAAAAAATCCACTAAAAGGTTTGCGCGAGTTAACGCCCGGCATCCGCTCCCTGCAAATTCATTACGACAGTCAAACCCTGTCACTGGAGAATCTGCTCGCACATTTGGAAACAGCAGAGAAATTTTTATCCACTCAATTACAAGCCTTGTCAGTGCCTTCACGCATAGTCCACATTCCACTGAGTTGGGATGATGAAGCTTGTCAGCTGGCCATTCAAAAATATATTCAATCCGTCAGAGCCAATGCGCCCTGGTGCCCGAGTAATCTCGAATTTATTCGCCGCATTAATGGTTTGGATTCCATAGAAGCTGTGAAGAAAATTGTATTCGATGCATCTTATTTGGTGATGGGCTTGGGTGATGTATATTTGGGCGCGCCGGTTGCAACACCGGTTGATCCGCGTCATCGTTTAGTGACTACCAAATATAATCCTGCGCGCACCTGGACGGCCGAAAATTCTGTCGGCATCGGCGGTTCCTATATGTGCATCTACGGTATGGAAGGCCCGGGCGGTTATCAATTTGTGGGCCGCACGCTGCAAATGTGGAATCGCTACAAACGCACAGCAGAATTTTCACAGCCCTGGTTGTTGCAATTTTTTGATCAAATTCGTTTCTATCCGGTGAGCGCAGAAGAATTGATCCAAATTCGCCGCGACTTCCCGCAAGGCCGGTATTCTTTGAAAATTGAAGAGACACAATTCAATCTAAAAGATTATCAAGATTTTATTCAGCAAAACGACAAATCAATACAGGCTTTCACTGAACAACGCGAACAAGCCTTCGCCGAAGAACTAGCCAGATGGCATGCAAACGGGCAATTCAACTACGTGCAAACCGAAGTTGATGAAAATATTTCAGAAGAAGAATTTCCTGAAGACGCGATTCGCGTCGATAGCTCGGTTTCTGGCAGCGTTTGGCAAACCCAAGTCAAAGTCGGCGATAAAATCAAAGCGGGCGATATTTTGTTGATCCTCGAATCCATGAAAATGGAAATTAATATTACATCGCCTTGTGATGGAGTGATTACGCATTTGTTAAAAACGGATGGTAATCGTGTTCAGGCTGGGCAGACATTGGTGGTGATTGAGGAATTCTAGGTAACCTTGAATTTGCAAAGCCTTACCTAAACAATATTCCCGTAAGAGCGATAATTCTGTGATTAAGCTTGAAATAATCAGCGAGGCAATATAGCGTTCGCACTGAATATTAGTCACTCAACTGTCAGGAATATATTATGCGACGTAATAGAACACTCAATTCAGGAAAAAATGATCTTTTTTCAGAATTAAATAATGTACTTACCGCTTACTATATTTCTGGCATTTTGTTTGGAATATTTTCATTATACCAGCTACGCTTATCAATCTCCTTTTTGAGTATCTATAACCCAGTAATTTTTATATTCGCATCTTTTATTTTTTTTCAATCAGTCAGAGGGATTATAAAAGTAAGGAAATTACGCAAGTCTTATTTAGAGAATCCAAACTCCCATAACAATATGACCATACCAAAACCAATTTTATATCATGCAATTTTTTGGTATCTTCCGAAATAGCTTTTTTTCAAACAAGGAAATGTAATGAAATTTATCTTATATTAATCACCTCAAGCTTATTGTTCGTCAGTAATATTTTTGCAGATGAAAAACCGGAACCTTCAAAAAATGATAGCACTTCGGATACAGTTGTTGATTAAATTAAAATAAAAAAAGGGCAAACCAAGGTTTGCCCATAAGCCGACTCATGAAGCAGTCGAAGAAGTCGGGGAGAAAACTAAAATTCGTTACTTAGGCTTGTATTTGTACCTGGCCTTCTTTAATTCGCACAGGAAATACATCGACTTTGTATTCCGGTTTTTCCAGACATTCACCTGTTACCAAATTAAAATGCTCTTTATATAAAGGTGATGCCACGACTACAGCATCGCCGATTGATCCCAGAATTCCACGCGA
The DNA here is from genome assembly GCA_946482345.1 of uncultured Cellvibrio sp. The sequence goes on along the minus strand of CAMLRJ010000516.1, from coordinate 329 downwards.
CAACACATTGGCTTCGCCAACAGGATCGTAATTGGAAATTGCAAATAATTGTTGTAGCCGACGCGATCTGAAAATCGCAATTTGTTTTTCATTCACTTTGGCACAAACGCCTGTGTCATCTAACAAATCTTCTTCGAAGCAGACACCGATCCAGTTTTTTTCGCTCATGATTTTTTCTCGCTTGATAAATTCAAAATATTTCACCCCCTCCCAACCTCCCCCTTGGCAAGGGGGAGGGACTTTACTCCCTGCTTACTACAAAGTGGAATCTGTCCCCTCCCCTGCCACAAATTGCAGGAGCAATTTGCACAGCGAAGCTGCCCGAAGGG
>CAMLRJ010000515.1 GCA_946482345.1 uncultured Cellvibrio sp. | reverse complement strand
CGGAAAAGTCTCGCGTATTACACCAGAAGTTCGCGATGGCACAATTGAAGTAGAAGTTCTATTTACTGAAGGTGTACCGGCATCCGCCAGGCCGGAATTAAATGTGGATGCCGAAATTTATACAGCTGATATAAACAACACTTTATTCATCGAGAGGCCAGTCAACGTACAAAATCATTCGACGGCTTTTCTTTTTTGTCTGACGGAAGATAAAAATAATGCAAATCTACAAGAATTTAAATTTGGTGCCGAATCAGGAAAATATATTCAGATTCTTGAAGGTGCCAGCGAAAGCGATGTGTTGGTTCTGTCTGATATGAAACATATTCAGGATTCAACCGAAATTACATTGTTATAAACCATTTTCATAATTATCAAAGGTATTGATTGATGTTAACTCTACGTGCATTTATTGGTTTATCTCTATTGTTGGCAGCGATCAGTTTGGTTGTTACGGCCATCTATATGTTTATAAAACCGCACAATCAATGGATTGTCATCACCCACATCTTTACCGGTTTCTGGTTGTTTATGTTGTTGGGGTTTCATATTAAAAATAATGTTAAACCCTTGGGTAATTATTTATTCAAAAAACACAATCGTTTTGGTTACCTTATGCCAGTGTTAAGTCTATCTGTTGCGCTGGTTTTGTTGGTAATGTTTTATCGTGAAGCTGAGCCGTTTAAATCACTCTACGTTTGGTCGCAACAAATGCGTACCAATGTCAACCAGGTAGAACAGGAACAACAGGTTTTTACCCTGCATCAACTGAAACCCGGCAACGCCAAAGGTTTATCTTTTTCTTTGGAATTTAAAAAAGGCCAGAATTTTATGTGGCCTCAATATGCCTTTTGGTTGGAAACCATCGACGGAAAATTTATCCAGCCTTTGTTTATCACGCAAAAATTGGCGGGTAATGGGTTCGCCAATAAAGTCACTAAAAAAGATCCGGGTCGTGTTTTTACCGAAAATCCCTTTACAACGGGTGAAGATGAAAATTCCATTTTTGCCTATGAATGGGACCCTGCCACCAAGGATAGTCGCATGAGGCCGGAATCCTTACCTGTGTTTTTACATGCATTAGGTATCCAATCGAAAACCGGTCAGTTTTTTCCGGAAGATATACCACCGGAAATGGATGCCTACGCAGGTGCGACCTTTATGGATAATTTTGTGTTAGGTTCACAGGCTATGTCTGAATTACCAAAGCAATTTAAACTGCGTTTTGAGATTAACCAATCATTTGATTTTAACGATTATTATTCAAGCGATCGCTTCCCCGATGATGCCATCTATTCGGGTGATGGCTATTCAGCACAGCCATCTGTCATCTATGAAGTGCAAATAGATTTGGATAATCCGCAACCAATTTATCTTATGAGCTTAATTGGACACGGACACCACTCAGGAAAAGACGGCAATGTTTATTCCGATATTAGTCAACTGACAACAGCAAAAAATATAGTTGACCGAATTTTGGTGGAAGTGGAATATCCGGAAAGTCTGCAAAAATAATAGGCACGCCATATAAACTTGTCTCAGATCACCGTCATTGGCGAAGCCAATCCAGTGCCTTTATTAGGTAAAGTCACTGGATACCCTTCGGGTATGACAAACAGGCTTTCGTACAACTCTAAGAATTATGTTTAATAAAAATTAATCAGGAAACGATATGCAGCAACTTACTTTACAAATGAAAGGCATAACCAAAGTTTATGCAACTGACGAAATGTATACCCATGCATTGCGCGGGATTGATCTGGATATCTATAAAGGCGATTTCGTTTCGATTTGTGGCCCATCAGGTTGTGGTAAATCAACACTGCTTTCGTTATTGGGATTATTGGATATGCCCACCAGCGGCCAATATTCGATTGAAGGTAAAGATGTTAGTAATCTGAGTTTGAGTGAAGCCGCCAGCATTCGCAATGAAAAAATCGGATTCATATTTCAGTCGTTTAATTTGATTGATGAATTATCCGTTTTTGAAAATATTGCTTTGCCGCTTCGATATCGTCATAAAAAAATCAGTGAAACCGATATAAAAACTCGTGTGATGGAATGTCTACAGATTGTTGACATGACTCATCGAGCTCAACACAAACCCAATCAATTATCTGGCGGTCAGCAGCAACGTGTTGCAATTGCACGTGCATTGGTGGGTAACCCAGCATTGCTGTTGGTTGACGAACCCACCGGTAACCTGGATTCCCGAAATGGCGATGCGGTAATGGAAATGCTGCAACAACTCAATGCAAAAGGCACAACGCTCTGTATGGTAACCCACGACCCCCGTTACGCTGATATGGCTACGCGTAAATTGCATTTGTTGGATGGCCAAATTATTGATGCGCAACATTTGCAGGTAAATGAGTGATCCGCACCAGAGATTTTATAAACGCATGGCATTCGCTAGCCAAAGCGAAAATTTATGCAACCACAATTGTGCTGACCCTGGGCATAACGCTCGGTGCGTTGGTCGCCATGTTTAATTTGAATTATCAGGTGCTGATTAAACCCTTGCCTTATCCTGATCAGGATCGTTTGTATGTGTTGCGGGGCGATGCATTTACCAATGGTCAATTGGATTTGGCAAATATGTATCCCTATCCGGTAGCTGTGGAAGCCTACAAAAAAGCCGGTGATTATTTTGAAGAGTTTGCATTGGTTTATTTTGGAACTGATGTAGTGCGGAGTTTTCCTGATACACCTTTGGTGAATACCAGTTATGTTACGCCGGAGTATTTATCACTAACGAATGCTTCCATGACTATGGGGCGCAGTTTCACTAAAGACGAAGGATTTGAATCGCATAGTCCGGTGGCGATTATCAGTTACAACACTTGGCAGACTTTGTTTAATGCACGCGCAGATGTGCTCAACGAAACCATTCGATTTGGTGAAATAGAATTTTCCATTATCGGTGTTACTGCAAAAGATTTTATTGAACCGCAATTAATGGGGCCGGGGCGATTGACCCAGGTTTGGCTACCATGGGATTACAATTTGGTACCACCCAGATACAGAGGTTGGGGATATTTTAATATCAATCAATATCTGGTGGGGAAAATTCAATCTGGGCAATCGGCATCACAGGTTGAAAAATCCATAACCAATTATTTAAACGGTAAATTTGTTGAAACAGTTGCTGGTTGGGCTTCTTTTGAAGGCAGTAGTATAGATTTTAAATTGATCAGTTTTGGCGAAATCATTTTAGGCAATAGCAAAACGGCTGTGTTTCTATTGTTTGCGGGTGCTTTGGTTTTGTTGCTGATTGCTTGCGCCAATATTACCAATCTGATTTTGGCTAGAACCACCAATCAACAGCGCAATATGGCGATTAAAGCCGTGTTGGGCGCAAGGCAATCGCATTTGTTTTACTCG
>CAMLRJ010000514.1 GCA_946482345.1 uncultured Cellvibrio sp. | reverse complement strand
CCTTCAATAATCTTGATGTGCTGACGCAACAAATCCAAAATCAGTATCAATTGGCTCAACCCTGTTCCCTTACGCCTTCACTCTTGAAAATCTATATTCGTAATGCGAGTGATTTGAATCTAATCAAACAGTCAGTGGATGCGCATTTCCCGGGTGTAGATACAGTCTATTTGCGCTCGGATATTTGTCGTGCTGATTTAATGCTGGAGATAGATGGCATCTGGAATTTATCTTTCGTATGAATCCGTCTTTGATCAGCCGCATCTTATCATCGCGAGCTTATCGCGTGCCTGCGACAGGATTTGGTTTTGCACTCTTTGGTATTGGGGCGGTAGTGGCCTCGCTGATCATCTTTCCTTTGATCTATGTAATGCCACTGGGCAAAAAGCGAAAAGAAAGGCTGACGCGCAAGGTTATTTCCAGTGTATTTATGTTTTATGTTAAATCCCTGCGACTGCTTTGTCTCTTGAGCTATGAATGGCGTAACACGGATCAATTAAAGAATGCTAACCAATTAATTGTGGCCAATCATCCTTCATTATTGGATGTGGTTTTTATTATTGCTCTGACAGGAAACGCCAGTTGTATTGTCAAAGGTGCCTTGTGGAGAAATCCGTTTACCGCCATGCCGGTACGCTCTGCCGGTTACATTAGTAACACTGATGCTATTTTGTTCTCTCGTTGCGTGGATCTTTTAAATTCTGGCGGCTCATTAATTGTATTTCCCGAAGGAACCCGGTCTGATCCAAAAGAGCTGCTAAAATTCCATCGTGGCTTGTCGAATATTGCCTTGAGTTCAATTAAAAAAATAACCCCTGTGGTTATTCGCTGTGAACCTCCGGCCTTGGTAAAAAATAAGCCTTGGTACGAGGTGCCAGATCAGCCGCCGCATTTCGTTATTGATGTACAGCCTATTATGGATGTCAGTCACTACATGGCCGATGGGCAATTACAAAGTGCAGCAGCACGGCAATTGAATCGGGATTTGGAATCCCGTTTCAATCAACTAACAGGGCGTTTGCATTAAAAAGGTTGAAAATTGCGCAACTTTTATAAGGTTAGGGTAATAGGATTCTGGTAGAATTTCGTCGCCCGGTAAGGGCTGAATTAGCATAATAGTGACGGACAGAGTATGTATACAAAAGATCAAATCTATAACTTTCTGCGGGAGAATATGATCTCACTTTTTGAGACTGATCCTGAAATGATTACACCCACTGCCAGCCTCTACGAAGATCTTGATATCGATAGCATCGATGCCGTCGATTTGACGGTCAAACTGAAAGAATTTACTGGCCGAAGAATTCAGCCTTCAGATTTTAAACAAGTTAGAACTGTTCAGGATGTAGTAGATGCGGTTTATGATTTGTTGAACCGGCCGGAGAACACGGATGCACTTGGAGCGGATGGTGCCAGTGACTGATGGCATTCTCTTATTGCCAGAAGTGTTGCATCTCGACAAAAACGCGGAAAGCTCTCAATTCTCTTTATTAATTGCCCAGGACCTTCCGTGTTTTGCTGGGCACTTTGAAGATTTTCCTTTGGTTCCCGGTGTGGTGCAGATAGGCTGGGTCATAGAGTTTGCAACGCAGTTTCTGTCATTGACCGCTCAGGTTAGGTTAATCGAAAGATTGAAGTTTACTCATCCGATTCTGCCGAATTATCAGGTTGAGTTGGTGATCAAACTCTTGAATCACGGTCAAGCATTGGATTTCTGGTATAAGAAAGAAGATATTCTCTGCTCGCAAGGAAGGGTGGTTTTTGCTGATGAATAATTCAAGTTTCAATCCTTGCGTCATTATCCCCGTTTACAATCATCATCACAAAATACATCAGGTCATCAAAACCCTGAGTGATTATGCGGTTCCCTGTTTGTTAATTGATGACGGCAGTGATGATGAATGTGCTCAGGTGTTGCGCTCAATAGCACAAACCGGTTCCGGTATTTTTCTTGAGCGATTAGCGGTAAATTCCGGCAAGGGTGCCGCTGTCTGTAAAGGCTTGATGATCGCATTCAATCGGGGTTATACACACGCACTGCAAGTGGATGCAGATGGACAACACGATCTGGCGGACGTGCCTCGATTTTTTAATTCGGCGTTAGAAAATCCCGATGCCATTATTTGCGGACAACGCGATTATTTATCCATGCCTAAACGACGCCGGGCAGGGAGAAAGCTGACAGACTTTTGGGTGCGGGTGAATACTTTATCGAATGCTATCGCTGATTCTATGTGTGGTTACCGCTTGTATCCATTACAAAGCACGGTGAATGTTTTGGATAAATTTTCTATTGGTACCCGAATGGATTTTGATACCGATATATTGGTTAAATTATATTGGGTTGGTCACAGGGTGATTAATATCCCAACACGCATACAATATTTTGAAGACGTGCCGTCGCATTTTGATGTCATTCACGATAATGTCAGAATTTCCTGGATGCATACGCGTCTTTTTTTTGGCATGTTGAAACGTTTTTTTACATTATTAAAACGGCGATAGTTATGTATTCCACACACACGCATCATCTTATTCCTTTTCATGACGTCGATTCAATGATGGTAGTGTGGCATGGGCATTACGTTAAATATTTGGAATTGGCGCGTTGTGATTTTTTGGATTCTATAGGTTACAACTATAAAGCCATGAATGATTCCGGTTTTGCATGGCCCGTGGTAGACATGCGAATTAAATACATCAAACCTTTGGAGTTTGAGCAAAAAATTGAGATAGAGTGTTATTTGATTGAATGGGAATATCGATTAAAACTGGGTTATATCATTCGCGATGCAGCCAGCGGAATTAAGATAACCAAAGCCTACACAGTACAAGTGGCCATCAATCAACAAACCAAAGAATTATGTTTTGAATCACCACCTGTGTTGGCAGAAGCACTGGGTAAAAAAATCACCTTGAGTCGCTGATAAGATGAGCCTGATGCAATCATGTAGTTTCTTGCTGTTGATATTGTTGTGCACAACCACTTCAGCAGAATCAGACAAAACCAGAATTGATCAAACGATTGCCCGTTTTCAATCCTTTGCTGTGGTGAGTGGAGACTTCACCCAGGAAAAAATTTTAGCAGGTGTTAATCGGCCTCTGCGTTCCTCAGGAACCTTTATCTTTTGGCGCGAACAAGGCTTGCTGTTGAATACCGAAAAGCCTTTTCAAAATGCCATTACCATTTCAAAAGAAAACCTTATTCACTGGGATAAAAATGGCAAAGGAAAATTGGTAAAAGACAATTCATCCTTGGTGCAGCGAGAAATCAACAAAACATTGCTCGCATTTTTTGGTGCTGATATAGCGTTAATTGAAGATAGATTTAATCTGCACTGGACAATTGACGATCAGAGTCGGTGGCAGGTAGAGCTCACTCCGAAACT
>CAMLRJ010000513.1 GCA_946482345.1 uncultured Cellvibrio sp. | reverse complement strand
GTTGCACTCACACTGCCATTAATCACCGCTGCATCTTCTGCAACTGTGAAGGATGACGCTTGTGCAACTGGAGAATCATTTGTACCGGTAACAGTAATTACCAGGTTTGCAGTTGATGTTGCATTTTGATCATCAGTCACTGTGTAAGGAATCGTGAGTACAACAGATTGGCCAACACCGAGTGATTGATAAGCAATATTACCTGGATCAAATGAATAACTGCCATCTGTATTGAAAATTAATCCGGCAGGTGCGATTGAATTTAATGAATAAGTTAACACTGCATTGGCGTCTGCATCAGTAGCGACAACAGAACCGCTAATGATTGCCGCATCTTCTGCAATGGTGAAACTTGCCGCTTGTGCAACAGGAACATCATTAACTGCTGTAACACCAACAGTCACCACAGAAGTGACTAGACCTCCACGACCATCATTCACTAAAACAGAAAAAGAATCGCTACCGTTGTAGTTAGCATTAGGGGTGTAAGTATATTGCCCTGTTGCCTGGTTAAGAGTGAGCGCGCCGTTGATAGGCGTCGTGTTAATTGAATAAGTCAGAAGATCTGCATCGACATCGCTCGCAATAATTTGCCCGACATAAGCTGTATCTTCATTGGTAGTAATGGTTTGATTTGAAGTGACAGGTGCATCATTTACCGCTGTAACACCAATTGAAATATTGCTGGTAGTTACACCCCCTTGACCATCACTCACAGTAACAACAAATGAATCACTGCCGTTGTAATTAAGATTCGGGGTGTAAGTAAAACTGCCATTCGCATTAAATAACAAACTGCCATTCAGTGGATTGGTGGTCACGGAATAAGTTAATGAATCTGCATCAACATCTGACGCAATAATTTGACCATTAATGGGCGTGTCTTCTGTAGTTGTTAAATTTTGATTGGTTGCAACAGGTGCATCGTTTACAGAATTAATTGTGACGTTCACTGTGCTACTTGAAACACCACCATTACCATCGGACACAGTCACCACAAAACTATCAACACCAAAGAAATTGGTATTGGGTGTGTATTCGTAAGCGCCCGTCGCAGCATTAATTGTAACGACACCATTCACAGGATTAGTGCTCACAACAAAACTCAGCGCATCATTTTCAACATCAGTTGCAATAATTTGACCTGTCACTGGCGTGTCTTCATTCGTGACCAGCGGTTGTGCGCTGCTGACAGGTGCATCGTTAACAGGATTGATCGCAAGTGAAATGGTGCTATTAACACTGTTGCCCGCTGTATCGGTTACGGTAACAACAAAACTGTCGAGGCCATTGAAATTTGAATTGGGCGTAAATGTGAAAGACCCTGTTACCGAATCCAATACCAACACACCATTCGCTGGTTGTGTCGCAACGGTATAAGTGAGCGTGTCGTTTTCAATATCGGTCGCAATAATTTGTCCGGTCAATATTGTGTCTTCATCAAACACTAATTGTTGATCGACAACTTCCGGCGGATTATTGCGTGGGAGTTCGGTATCAGATGAAGGAACCGCAGCAGCGCCAACATTGGCCGCATCAAAATTAAAAGCAAGAGGATCAACTTGTTCAATCAAACGAGCCAATTGCACAAAACCATGACTTCCACCACCGCCACCACCCGTATTACCAGCGGCAGTTTCTTCCAATTCTTCAAACAGGTCCCCACCCTGCTCCAGAATGGTTAATGCCTCTTGTACTGAAGCATCAGTCAACTGTGCTTCCTCGCTACCAGTCGCCGTTTCTGCATTCAGATCACGACTCATAGAAACTTCTTGACCACTGCCAACATTAATTCTTTCAAGCTCACCCGTATCCAGCTCAACCCGCGCATTCAACCCCGTCACCAGAATGTCATTCGCATTCAACACACTGCCCACTGTCAACGGACGCAATTCACCATCAGGACTTTTAGCCCAGGCTTTACCTTGTAAAAACGCAACTGTGGCAACGGCATTACTCATTTGGAACTCCAGGGGAAATAAATAGAAAATACAGATACAAAAATGGATTAACTGAATTCTAGGGGAGATTTGCAAGACTGCTATTGGACTAATGGCCAATAGAACCAAAAGAATGGTGTTTTATTTTTTTAGAACTGTCAGTCGTTAACCAGCCGCAGCGATATCGTCATTCCTGCGAAAGCAGGAATCCAGTATCAATTTCTACTTTTACGGTTTCTGATTACCCATGTTTACCCGACATAAGCAACACCAATTGCAACCGATCGCGTATTTGGCATTTTTCAAATACTGAACTCAAATGAGCTTTGACTGTGCGTTCGGTAATTTCCAATTCGCGTGCTATTTCTTTATTGGCTTTTCCCTGCGCAGCGGATTCGGCGACAGCGCGTTCACGTTCTGTCAACCTGGACAACAACTGATTGAATTTTGGAGGTTCAACACTGACAGGTTTAGTATCGATAGGCTCTGTTGATTCCAATAATTTTGCACTGGACAAAACCAACTGCCGCATTAAATCTGCACCTAACCACATGCTGCCGGATGCGACTGTATCGGCTACCGACATCAATACTTGCGGCACTGCCAAATAATGCACATATCCGCTGGCACCCAGTGCAAGTAATTGTCGTGCTTCGGCAACATTTTCACTGGCACTCATGGCAATGACGACTACCTCTTTTGGTATTTTTTGTATTAATTCGGCAAAATTTTTCAGATTGACAACATAACACCAACAACAATCTCCCGAATGCAATTTCGTCGGCAGTGTTTCTGTTCGAATCGCGTGTGGAAAAGCCTGCTGCCAACGCGGAGAATCAATAACAGCAGGTGCAATAAAAAAATGTTGTTTCATCGTTCGGTCATGGCGTTTTGTTTGGCGCGGAGAACAGGCTTAAGCAAATATGCCAGTACAGTTTTTTTACCTGTCAGAATATCCACTTGTGTCATCATGCCCGGCATTATCGGCAGGCTTGGATCAAAGCCTGCACGATCGGTGCGCACGCGCACTATGTAATAAGTACGATCTTTTTCATCCGTAATCGTATCGGCACTGATGTGTTCAACTTTACCTTTTAATCCACCGTAAATAACAAAATCATAAGCCGTAAATTTTACAATTGCTTCCTGATCCGGATGCAAAAATGCAATATCTTTAGGTGATACTTTCGCTTCAATAATCAATTGATCATCAAGCGGAACCATTTCAATAACTTCATGGCCTGGCTGTACGACACCGCCCACTGTATTGGTAAAAACACGCTGCACCGTTCCGCGAACCGGTGAACGAATTTCAGAATATTTGATTTTATCCGCAAGCCCCGTTCCACTTTCACTGAGGGATGCAACTTTGCTCAACACTTCCGATAATTCTGTACGCCATTTGTTAGTGACTAACAATTCCGTTTCACGCAATTTACTTTCTGATTCTT
>CAMLRJ010000512.1 GCA_946482345.1 uncultured Cellvibrio sp. | reverse complement strand
GCAAATTCAGGAATCGTAAAAATTCAACACTTTCTGCATTAGCAAGATAAAGAATGTCACGGTTTTGCAACGGGAAATTTCTTGCCAGAAAAAACCCTTCTGCTTCACGCAGATTCAATTTGTAAATAACCGGCAATCGCTCAGTGTCAGAAATTCGTGACTGCATGTCGGTGTTGTTCACCATCGATTTCAGGGATTGCGAGGATTCATAGCGAAATAAATAAATTTCTTCAGGGTCTGCCAATGACTGATCCAATCCACCCGCACTGCCCAATGCATCGGAAAGGGACATTTGTCGATTGGTAAAATCAAAACTGCTGTTAATACCCGCAGCACCATAAACTTGATAACGATCAGGTTCTCGATATAAATAAAGCGTGTCTTGTGATCGCAAATAAATATTTTTATCCGGCGTACGAGCCAAATCATCAAATCGAATTACCCACTCTTTACCGGCACGACGCAAGGCCAGATAAGTTTGAAAATCCGGATAACTTAAACCACCGGCGCGCGCAACTGCATCAAGGATTCTGTCTCCATCCAGATTTAACGCCATACGCGAAGTTTGTTTAACATCACCCAGAATGGTAACTGCAGAATTGCTGCGACCCACAATCGACACCACGACTTGTGGCTCTATCGCACGCTTGATTAATTTTTGCGTAATTTCTTCACCCACTGCAGCAGGTGTGCGATTCAGCACTGCAATTTCGCCAGCAAAAGGAACGCTGATTTTTCCGGTGTAATCCACCAGCTGCGATGGAATGCTGACAAAATTACCGGCGCGCACACCAGCCTCTTTTGGAATAAATAATCCACCGGATTGGGCTTCAAACACTGTAATTTGCAAAGTGTCGCCAATATTAATGGTAACCGGCATTTTGCTTTCATTAAGCGGCCAGGCAACTTGTCGCGGTGCCGTTGCCCGTTGTAATAAATGTGCGGTCACACGAGGCTTGATGTCCACCACCAGATACTGTGAATTTTGTTCTGTGTCCACCCACTGAATATCGGCATCACTGATACGCAGCTGTGACGACTTTGCAATATCACCACTATAAGGGCCACTGGTTGGCATTTGCGAACAGGAAGCAAGCCCCACAAGGAAAAGCATCAATGTCGTTTTGATCAAAACCATTGTGACTGCATTTTGATGTGATTCGATTTTTTGCATAAATTATCCGGAGTTAATCTGTTTTAATCAGATTCTCGACTTGTAATCGGGTCAAGAGTTCTGCTGCTTTGCTTGCACAGGATTTGCGGTGTTCGCTGAGCCACTGCTCGACTGCACCAATAAAATCGGTTTTGAATCTTTCTTCACTAAACGAAGATGCAAAACTGGCAATTTCCTGTGCACTTAAGAGTTGGGTTTTTTCAAAGCGATGAATAGCGGCACAAACTGATTCGGGTGTTTGCTGATCAAAATAAATTCCGGTTTTGCCTTCAGCAACAGTATCCAGCAAACCACCTTTACCAAATCCGATTACTGGCGTTCCACAGGCCTGAGCTTCAACAGGGGCTATACCAAAATCTTCCTCTGCTGCGTGAATAAACGCTTTGGCTTTTTGCATTTTTTCGATCAATATTTCGCGTGACACATAACCCATCAAGCGAATATTGTCTCCGGCTTTTTTTGCCAATTGCTCATAATCAGGGCCGCCCCCGAGTACCAACAATTTTTTATCCGGCATACGATTAAATGCATCAATGATCAGTCCCACTTTTTTATATTGCACCAGACGACTGCACACCAAATAATAATCTTCCTTTTGTGGATGCAAGGTAAATTCTGTGGTTTCCACCGGTGGGTATATGACGACTGATTCACGTCGATAACATTTGCGAATCCGACGCTGGATGAATGTTGAATTGGCAATAAATTTATCAACCGCCAGTGAACTACGCGCATCAAAGTCACGCAAACCATTCAGGAAATAACGCACTAACCAGGACTTCAGACCTTTTTCGCAACCCGATTCTTTTAAATATTGCGCTTGCAAGTCCCAGGCATATCGAACCGGCGAATGGCAATAACAAACATGCAATTGATCCGGGCCGGTAATCACACCTTTGGCAACACAAAAATTACTGCTGATAATCAAATCGTAATTTTGCAATTCAAATTGCTGGATTGCCAGCGGCATCAATGGCAAATAATTTCGATATTTTTTTATCGCAAAAGGCAATCGCTGGATAAATGAAGTGTTGACCGGTTTGTGAATGCCCAACGCAGCCAATTGCGCTTTGTTCATTCCACAAACCAATGTAAAGACATCGGCATCGGGATAAATCGAAAGCAACACTTTCAATACACCTTCTGCACCGCCACGATCAATCAACCAGTCGTGTACCAACGCTACTTTCATGTTACATCTACCCCGATTCAATAAGCTTGTTCGCTTATAAAACCTTTAAATATCGTTCGCCAAAGAATTTTCAAATCCAGAAACAATGACCAGTTGCTGATGTATTGCAAGTCGCAAGTGACCCTGCCCGCCATCTTGTCTACCGTTTCTGTTTCTCCACGGAAACCACTCACTTGTGCCAATCCGGTAATACCCGGTTTCACTTTGTGGCGAAGCATGTAGCCTTTGATCAAACCACGATAATGTTCATTGTGCGAAACCGCGTGAGGCCTTGGCCCCACCAACGACATGCTGCCAGAGAACACATTAAATAATTGCGGCAATTCATCCAGTGATGTTCTACGTAAAAAACCGCCGAAGGGTGTTACTCGCGGATCATGTCGTTGTGTTTGATCAACTTTGGCACCATCTTCCATCACCGTCATCGAACGAAATTTCCAAACTTTAATTTTTTCGCCGCCCATACCGTATCGGGTTTGTTTAAAAAATACCGGCCCTTTGGATGTCAACTTTATGCCTAATGCAATTAACAACATAGGCAATGAAAATAAAACCAAAAGCCCCGCACTCAATACAATATCTTCCAATCTTTTTAACCAGCCATAATCCACTAATGGCGAATCATAAATACTCAACGCTGGAATACCCTGAAAACAGGTTAAACGTGAATGCAATAAATCAAAATTAAAAACATCCGGCACTATGTAAGCCGAAACCGTAGTGTCTGAAAGTTTTTCGACAATAGCTTTGGTGCGCATTTCCGCACGCAAGGGCAAAGTGATAAACACTATATCCATTTTGCCATCGCGAGCATCCTGATAAAGTTTTTCCAGATCCGAATTTTCTGTTCGTTTAATAGAGGATTCAGTAGCAGTATTTTCCTGACGCAATTGGTAACGGTCATCATAAACACCCACCAGCCGATAACCGAACCAGGGCATACTGTCGAGACTTTTGGTTAATCGACCAGCGAGATCATTGGCACCGATAATTGCTATGCGCCGCAACACTTTTGATTTGCGTCG
>CAMLRJ010000511.1 GCA_946482345.1 uncultured Cellvibrio sp. | reverse complement strand
TGGCATAGCGAAGGAATTTGATGATACCGTGATCTTGTGAATTATGCCGCTTTTAAACTGGTAATAGCCCGTTGATTTTAGTAGATTGTCGCAGCCCAATTTCTATCCTCAGGTTCGCACAAATGGACACCAGCTTGCCTAGTATTTTACACGCAATCGATACCACCGGTCCGGGTGGTGCGGAAACAGTTTTTCTCGACCTGACGGAAAATTTAACACTTGATGGTTATCGATCTTTTGCCGTCATTAAAGGACCAGGCTGGGTCGAAGACCAACTGAAGGCGCGCGGAATACATTATTACATTGTTAAACCTGGTGGCAGTTTTTCACTCTCTTATTATCGAGAACTCATTCGTATTGTCCGCGAAAACAATGTAAAACTTATTCAGGCCCATTTGCTTGGCTCAACGCTGACTTACTCCATTATTGCATTGCTGCTGCGGATTCCTCTGGTGGCTACCTTGCACGGGAGAGTTGACGTTAATCCGAAGGAGCGGCTTATCTACCTGAAGAACCTGATCATGAGATTAGGTGTCAAGCGACTGATTACAGTAAGCCGCGATCTGGCTGAATATGTCGAGGCTCGCGGCCTATTTAATACCGGTGATATTCGTGTGATATATAACGGCGTTGATGTAGATAAATACAGCAAGAGTTCGCTAACCGATGTTCGCCGGCAGCTGCTTCTGGATGACAAGGCTATTCTCATCGGGAGTGTAGGCAATATAAGACCAGCCAAGGCTTACCACATTCTTATTGAAGCGGCCGCCACAGTTATCAATGACAATCCTTTGGTGCACTTTGTTATAGCAGGCCACAAAAAGCCGGAACTGATGGCACAGCTTGATGATCAGATTAACCGCGCCGGTATAGCTTCTAATATACATTTCATTGGCTTTCAGCAGGATAGCGCCGCTTTTTTAGGACAAATGGATCTTTTTGCATTGTCTTCCAGTTCCGAAGGGTTTTCCATTTCCACCATTGAAGCCATGGCCACTGGCCTGACCGTCATCGTAACCCGCTGTGGAGGACCGGAAGAGATTGTTTCCCACGGAAAGAATGGTTTTATGGTTCCCGCGAATGATGCCGGTGCTCTGGCCAGGGGAATTATCGATTTACTCAATGATGACGGTCTGCGCAAGCGCTTGTCCAGCAACGGCCAGCTTCATGCTCGAGCTACCTTTGCTATGACCACGTTATTGAGGTCATATCAAAATGAATACTTGTCATTATTACCTTAAAGGACTCGTTGGATATTTTAAGTGCCGGTCGGCTCACTTCGCTTCGCCATCTGAACAATAAGGGTCTGCATGTGTTGAATGCCATAATTCAAACTATCAAAAATCACTATGGATCGAAATATGGCCTGAAAAATCAGTGCATATATTCCATGATGATCAGGTTTGGCGATTTTAAACAGTACAAGGATATTGACTTCAAGCAAGTGAAGCGATTGGTATTTATTTGCTCGGGTAATATATGCCGCAGCCCTTTGGCTGAAGCTGTAGCGATCAAAGCCGGAATTGAAAGTATATCGTATGGGCTCAACTGCCGTGGTGGAGACAAGGCAGATCCAAGGGCTATTGCATTCGCCTCAAAAAATGACTTCAATCTGGAAAATCATATTACCAAGAACATTAATCTTTATGTCCCTCACCCAGGCGATCTTTTGGTTGGCATGGAACCCAATCATGCCAAAGCCCTGGAAGAGCTGCTGGGCCCTACAGTCGGCCCCAGCATCAAAATTACATTAATAGGATTATGGCTTCCCGTTTGCAAAGCCTATATTCATGATCCATTTAATGCCAATGAGATCTTTTTCAGCCGGTGTGAAACGGAAGTTGTGGCTGCGACCAACGCTCTCATCGCCAAGCTGAGACACTAAGATGTCACCGCCCAAAGCAGAAGAATTTTACTTGTTCAAAATCGGTGCGCTGTGGCGTTATTTCAAGCAGGAAAGCTTTTCCTTCTGGATGATTTGTTGTTACCTGTTCTTTGAGTTTGTGAGGCCACAGGCTATATTCCCTATTATTGACTTCCTGCCCTGGGCTCAAATTTTCATCATTTTGTCATTTGTTGGAATAGCTCTGGATAGGAGTGTCAGGTGGACACCATCCCCCGCGAATGCATGGATGATACTTTTTCTCATCACCATAATAATTTCCATCAATACAGCGTATTATCCAGATGTTTCCAAACAATATTTCATGGACTTTTTCGGCTGGTTCCTGATTTATTTTTTAATCATCCATATCGTTAACACCCCTGAACGGTTCTATATTTTTCTTCTTATATTTATTATTACAGCAGCCAAGATAGCTGTCGGTACTGCAAAAGCCTGGGTTGGCCGTGGTTTTGCTTTTACAAGCTGGGGGTTGATGGGGCCTCGTGGTTATTTTCAAAATTCAGGTGAATTAGCCATTCTGATGCTTATGCTTTTTCCTCTTGCTTATTTGCTTTATGTAGCCTCAAAAAATCGAGCTGGAGTTTGGGAAAGACGCATTCTCTTACTCTTCTGGATATGCCCCATCCTCACTATTCTGGGAGCAAGTAGTCGGGGCTCACAAATTGCTCTCGCCATCCAGCTATTCCTTATATTCAGGAAAAGCATGTTTAAGCTAAAACCGCTGCTGGGAATTTCTATCTTATGCTTGGGCTTATTTTTTTTACTACCCGATGAGCAAAAGCAAAGGTTCTCATCTGTTGGCGAAGACCGTACTTCAAGACAAAGACTGTTATATTGGGAACACGGATGGGATATGATGAAAGAAAATCCCTTCTTTGGAGTTGGGTACTTCAATTTCATTCCATACTATCGGGATTACTTCCCTGACGATATGCTCTATGAGCACGCAGAACTACCCCACAACATATTTATCCAGGTAGGTACCGATACGGGATTTATCGGTTTGTTTTTCTTTATCATGATTATTATTTTCTGTCTGCGAACAACTAGAAAGCTCACCAAACAGGAAGATATAGACCCGCTATGGAAAGCAATGGCAGCAGGCTTGGGATATGGGGTATTTGGATTCCTGATAGCCGGACAATTTGTTACCGTTACCTACTATCCTTTTCTATGGATACATCTGGCACTTATAGTTTCACTAAACACAGTCATTCTGAAAAACAGAGCAACGCTCAAACGAATCAGCGATGAAACCTGACAGTACAGAAAGATTTTTTATCACATCAACAACCAGATACAGCATATGTTTACTTAAGGATTGATCGGTATGCTAGCCAATCTCTATTTGAAAGCTCCCGCCTTCTTGCAGAATGTTGCCCTATCGATCTATGGAGCAAAAACGTACAGAGAGCGATTTGGCGGAAATATCCCCGAAGATTACATTCATCTGAGCCCATCGTTTTCAACACCAACGGAAGCCGAGT
>CAMLRJ010000510.1 GCA_946482345.1 uncultured Cellvibrio sp. | reverse complement strand
GCATCGGGTTTGTAGCCTTGCTTTAATGCATCCAACACGCTTTCATGGATCAATTGTCCTGCGCGCATTTTTCGATTTACTTTTTCCAGTTTAAATTTTTCGATTAATTTTCCGACAACGGGAATTGAATTCCAGAATTCGTTATAGCTGTTGCGGATTTCGCCTTCGGGGTTTTGCATTTTCCATCCGGGGATTTTGGATAAATCCAATAGCAAGCCTTGTTGTTGTACCTGGTTTAACATCCAGAAAAGTGCAATATTGGAAAGGTTGGAATCGACATAACCGCCGCCTACATTTGAATGTGCACCAGCGAACCAACATTCTTTCATGGTGACAAATTTTTTCGCATCAAAATAAACAGGAAGAAATTCTTTTCGTTGTTCATCCAGTGCTAATGCCTGACGAAAATGTTGAATGTTATTCGGACTTTCCTGATGAAAATGATTAAGGCTGTCAGCTAATGCCAGTGCACCGACTGTGTCCCACACACCCACAAAGTCGATACTCACTGATTGCATTGCACTTGATTTTGTATAACCGGATTTTTTATCGCGATATGCATTCAATAGCTCCCACAATTCAACATCGCTAATTAATCGTGGGCGCTTAGGCAAACCTACATAGTCAATAAATCCTGTCAAACTGCGCAATGCAAAAGCGCCACGGCTGAATGCAAAGCCAATAATTTTATCGCCGGTTTGCCAACGCTCGGCCAAAAATCGGTAAGCGTCCACTATGCGCTCAGTGGTTCCTGAGCCGGTTGTGCCTTCGAATTTCTTCGCCAATTCCGAACCTCTGGAACCCACACCATTCAGATATAAAATTTCACCCGCTTGTTGTGACAAAGTTGCAATTGAACCGTAGGGTTTTGAGTCGTCCAACCTTTGTTGACTCAGAGATTCCCAGGTAATTTGTACATTGGTTTTAGTGACTGCTTCCTGCTGGTCGATTGGATCCAAATCTGTTTCTCCCGGCGCATTCCAAGTGCCATCGATACATATCACCCAGATTTTATTCATGTCTGCCTCGTAATAATTATTTGTGTGTTCACGCTCACTATAGCCCCAGTATGCGAACCATCCAGCAATTCATTTAATCGTGAATAATTCACAAGGAGAAATACGCCATCTGCACTTGCCCCTTAACAGAAACAAGGTAATATCAGCCAACAAAAATACTATCAACCAAATTTGGAGTTGCCATTATGTCGTCAAGAAATTTAATTTATCTTCTTGGCATTGGATTAAGCTCGTTAATCCTGACCGCCTGCAGCAATACAGAGACAGCATCAACGTCTGCCGAAGCGCAAACCATTGCAGCCGCCCCCAAAACAGATGACTACCAAGTGGTTGATTGCCTGTTACCCGGGCAGGTTCGCAGTTTGGGTAGTTCAACTTATTTAACACCACGCCGACCCGTGTTAACAACTGCAGCTGATTGCAGAATTCGCGGCGGTGAATTTGTTGAATTTGATCGCGCTGATTATAAAACGGCATTGAATGTCTGGATGCCCACAGCAGAAGCAGGTGACGCTGAAGCACAAGCTAACGTCGGTGAAATTTTTGAACGCGGATTAGGCGGTAGCCCCAACTATAAAGCTGCCGTTATCTGGTATCAAAAAGCAGCAGCGCAAGGTAATTCGAGAGCCCAATTTAATTTGGGAACTTTATATGAACAGGGTCTTGGTGTTCCCAAAGATAAATTAATTGCACTCAACTGGTATCGCAAAGCTTGGGGCATGCCGGAAGATTCTCTGGTTTACCAATCCGCTGCTGCCGAAGCCAACAATGAATTGCGTGCACAATTACAAAAAAATCTCGACGAAAAAAATCAGCAAATTGGTTTTCTAAAAAATCAGATCGCCACTCTTCAAGCAGATTTGCAAAAAGCCAATACACTGGAAGGTGAAAAACAAATGGCGTCTTTGCAAACCTGGATTAAAAATCTCGAAGCTGAACAACTGCTCGCACGTAAAGACATGGATCAATTGCCGCAAATACGCGAACCCAAAGCCATTCCACAGACGGTGACATCGTCATCCGGCAATATCACGATTAACACCAAAGGTATGCAGTTCGGAAAATATTACGCGTTGATTATTGCCAATCAAAATTACGACAACATAGACGATTTGCGCACACCCCATGCAGACGCATTGCGTGCAAAAAAAATCCTCGAAGAAAATTATGGATTTAACGTCACCATGTTGCTGGATGCTGACAATGCAGGCGTGATGAAAGCGATTAACCAATTGAATGATGCAATTGGCGATGATGACAATCTGTTAATTTTCTACGCGGGTCACGGTTCCAGAATCAAGAGTGGCGAATTCGAAGCCGGTTATTGGTTACCGCGAAATGCCAATACTCCACCCGATGATACTTTCTGGGTTTCAAACGAATTTGTTACGCGTCACCTTGCACGCTTAAAAGCAAAACGCATTATGGTGGTTGCAGATTCCTGTTATGCAGGCTTGCTGTCCACATCACCGGGTTATTTATTCATGAGCGAAAAAGCCAATTACAGTGAAGAATATATTCGTTACAAATTGCCCAAACGTTCACGCCTGTTGTTATCTTCCGGTGGCGATATGCCAGTGCTGGATAATCAAGGTCAAGGGCACTCCGTATTTGCGCGCGCCTTCCTCGATGTGTTGGAACAAAGTAGCGGCATTTTGAGCGGCCCGGAATTATTTTTAAAAATCAAAAATCAAGTTACCAATAAAGCAGAGTCTGTGGGCTTTCAACAGATTCCAGAGTTCAAACCCATCAAGGGTGCAGGACACGAAATCGGCGATTTCTTTTTCGTTAAACAATCTTAAAGGAGATAAATATGAAATTTTTACTTAAACCATTTGCACTTTGTCTGTTACTTTCACCTGTAATTGCCAGTGCAGATATGCTGGATCTGGTTGATGATTTTTCAACAGATCTGGAAAAAAATACCGCACGTGGTGTTGTGCAAACTTATAACGATTTATTAAATTTGGGATGTGCAAACACCGCAGGAGGCTCAAGCTCAGCCGCAGCTTCCAGCGCTCCCAGTACCGAAGCACCACCTACCGCCAATGCACCCCGATTACCCACCAGCTGTACCGGCGCCACACTTGCGCTTTACAACAAAGTCAAAGCGTTAATTGATACCGCCAATGCAATTACCGGAGAAGATGTTTCAACACCCTCGAATCTGGATTTGGATGAAGCAGAATTGGGCAATGCATTGCAATGGAACGCTGTTGAAGAATACAACGCGCAATCTTCACTCACGGCTGATTTTTTACAAACCCAGATGTCAGGTCTTTCCAGTCGAATCAGCGCATTACGTTCAGGCGCAAGTTTCGGCACATTAAATCCTGCAACTATTTATAAGGGTTATGCCGCAAGAAATCTTTCTGGTT
>CAMLRJ010000509.1 GCA_946482345.1 uncultured Cellvibrio sp. | reverse complement strand
TGATTGCCTTCATATTTTAAGGATTCATAAAGTGCCGTTTCAGCTTCATCCAATCTCTCCAAATCAATCAACACAACGCCTAATCCCCTGTAGGCTCTTGCACGATCCAAATCAGGTACGCAATTTTCAGACTCAATCACTTTACGATACAAAGATTCTTTCAATTGAAAATTACGTTGCTCCAACATGATTACAGCCTTTTCGGAAATCAACCCCGGGTGATCAGGTTCAAACACCAACGCCTTGTCTAAATATTGATTCGCCAATTTATAGTTTTTTTCCTCAACCGCGATGAAAGCCAAAATAAAATAAGCCTTGGAATAGGATTGCCCTATGATTGCATCAACTGGCAAACCCGTTTTCTCCTGATCAATTTTTTTGCAAACTTCCACTGTATGTTCATCCCAATAATGAATTTTTTGTCGGCCGTTTTGTACGAATCGCGGCTGCCAATCGGTAGGTATTGTTTGCAGATAGGAGGTCAGAACTTTTTTCGCTTTTGCAAATTGTCCTTCGTGCATTAACACTTCTGCTACATACACAGGATTTTCAGGTTGAATATTATTATTTCCGGATTTACTTTCTGTGCCACAACCACTAATGATAAAAGCAAACATCAATAAATGAATAAATTTCATGATCACTCCTGTTAATTATTCGATTATACAAATCACTTTTCTGCAGGCGGCGCTACACGCAAGACTTCTTCCATAGTCGTAAGTCCTGCTGCAATTTTTTGCGCGCCGGATAAACGCAAAGTGCGCATACCTTCTTTCATGGCCAAGCGACGTAAATCTTGCAAATTAAAATCAGGAGTGATTTTTTCTTTCAGATTTTCAGTGAGCAGCATGATTTCGTAAATGCCCTGGCGACCGAGATAACCCGTGTTCCTGCATTCAAGGCAACCTACCGGGCGATAGACTTTTGTTGGTGCTGATACTTTCCAGGGCGCGACTAATTCTTGCCAGTGTGCAGGATTAATTGTGCCCTCTTCCTTACAGTGCGGGCAAAGTGTACGCACCAAACGTTGTGCCATTACGCCTAATAAACTGGCATTGATTAAATAGGAAGGAATTCCCAAATCCAATAAACGTGCAACAGTTGCTGGCGCATCATTGGTGTGAACAGTTGATAACACCAAATGCCCGGTGAGTGCTGCTTGCACTGCCATCTGCGCAGTTTCCAGATCGCGAATTTCACCCACCATAATGATGTCGGGGTCTTGCCGCATCAAACTGCGAATACCAGCGGCGAAATCCAAACCAATCTTGTGGTGAACCTGTGTTTGATTAAATGTTTCTTCTACCATTTCGATAGGGTCTTCAATTGTGCTTACATTCACTTCTGAAGTTGCCACTTGTCGCAGAGAAGTATAAAGCGTGGTGGTTTTTCCCGAGCCTGTTGGACCTGTCACTAACAAAATGCCGTTGGGTCGCTCCAACATTCCAAGCCAGCGTTGGTAATCATCACCAACCAATCCCAACTCATTAAAGGTACGCATTAAAATTTGCGGATCAAAAATACGCATTACCAATTTTTCGCCGAATGCGGTTGGTAATGTTGATACGCGCAATTCCACTTCGCTACCATCTGATCGGCGGGTTTTAATACGACCATCCTGTGGTTTGCGTTTTTCCGCGATGTCCATTCTCGCCAATACTTTAAAACGACTGGTGACCGCAGTTGATACATTAAACGGTAATTCATAAACCTGATGTAAAACACCATCAATGCGGAAACGGATTCGACCAATATCGCGACGTGGTTCTATATGAATATCACTGGCACGTTGATCGTATGCATACTGCAACAACCAATCCACGATTTTGACTATGTGTTGATCATTGGCATCGGGATCGGTTGCCTTACCCAGCTCTACCAATTGTTCAAAATTGGTGACCATCGACGATGTCGCGCCAGAGGCATTGGAGATAGAGCGCGAGAGTGTGTAAAACTCCACCATGTAACGCTCGACATCACCGGGATTGGCAAATACTTTTTTAACTTTGCGACGGGCAACATGCTCAACCTGCGGTTCCCACCCGGCGACAAAGGGTTGTGTGCAGGCAATCAGCACTTCATCTTTCAACACTTGTACGCAAAGAATGCCGTGACGTTTGGCAAAAGCATAACCCATGACTTCAGTGCATTTGGCAACATCAATTTTCATGGGATCAATATGAAAACAAGGCAAATCCGCTTCTTTGGCCAACCATTGGGTAAGAATTTCTATATCCAGTAATTTTCCAGGGCGCTCCTGATCTTCCAGATTTTGCGAGGCGATGTAATTCAGCGGATGCATAACGGCTTGTTCATGTGTTCGGCTCAATCCCAACAACCGATTGCCATCTTCACGGGACATGCGGTTTGCGCGAATCAAATCCTGAATTACGCCACGCAAATCAAGAAATCTGTCTAAAACTGCCGCCATAGTTGAATCCTGAAAACATTTATTGGGAACACAGAATTTATCGATTGTAGCTGCTAAAGCCTGTGGCGTCTGTGCCTCTGTCAGAAGCAAGCTGTTTTTGTCACAAAACGGTAAAAATTATACGTGACCTTGCGGAATCAAATTTTTATACTGCGCACACTTTTCGAGCCGGAGACTTTTATGCCCTTTGCCAACTTTTCCAATTTGTTTGGTCGCTCACCCATCAAACCCATGCAGGAACATATGGCTGTGGCAGTGAAAGCCGCCAAAGAATTGGTCAGTTTCTTTGAAGCGGTCACCCAAAATAATTGGGACACTGCCAGTCAAATCCAACAAGGTATTGTGAAGCACGAAAACGATGCCGATGAGATAAAAAAACAACTTCGTTTACACCTCCCCAAAAGTCTTTTCCTTCCTGTTCCCCGTACCGATATTTTGGATCTTCTCTCTACGCAGGACAGTATCGCCAACCGCGCCAAGGATATTGCCGGCATTATCATGGGCCGCAAAATGACTATCCCCGTCAGCATGCAAACACAAATGCTGGATTTCGTTCGTTCCAGTGTTGCTGCTGCCGAGCAAGCTCTCACCGCCATCAACGAATTGGATGAATTACTCGAAACCGGTTTTAGCGGCCGCGAATTAACTGTCGTTGAAAAAATGATTCAGGAACTGGATGACCTGGAAGAAAAAGCGGACAAGTTGGAAATCGGTGTTCGCACTTCCCTGTTTGCACTGGAAGCACAATTGCCACCGGTTGATGTGATGTTTTTGTACAACATCATCGATTGGGTAGGAGACCTGGCTGACTGTGCGCACAATGTGGGCGGTCGATTGCAATTGCTTCTGGCTCATTAATTTTTGTTTGACATTATCAGGTACCTCCCATGACTTTATTCGCAGAATATAGCCAGATTCTTTTTATTATTGCCTGTTGCTTTGGCCTGTTTATGGCGTGGGGTATAGG
>CAMLRJ010000508.1 GCA_946482345.1 uncultured Cellvibrio sp. | reverse complement strand
TAACCGCTGAAAGCATCTAAGCGGGAAGCCTCCTTCAAGATGAGATCTCCCTGAGACTTTAAGTCTCCTGTAGAGCCGTTGAAGACTACGACGTTGATAGGTTGGGTGTGGAAGCGTCGCGAGGCGTTGAGCTAACCAATACTAATTGCTCGTGCGGCTTGACCATATAACAGAATCAACTGGTTATGATGAACATAGAATTGAGATAGTGCACAGGACGTTTCAATCGATACACAGAACATCAGCTAAACAGCATAATACTTTATACTTCACCACCCTATTTGAGATAGACATGGCAGGAACCTGATGGCAAAAAGCTAAACAGGAATCCAGTAAGACCCCGTCACTCAAACCGAATTGCTTGACGACCATAGCGAGTTGGAACCACCTGATCCCATCCCGAACTCAGAAGTGAAACGACTTAGCGCCGATGGTAGTGTGGGGTTTCCCCATGTGAGAGTAGGTCATCGTCAAGCACCTAATACCAGCCGCCCTTCGCTTTTCAGCAAGGGCGGCTTTCTTTTTGCAAACTAAAAATCTAAAGAAAGTTTTTAGTCTGGATATTCTTTTCTTCTTCTGTTTATATGCGCCAAGAATTGATTGGACTGAATAATCATGGCATCTGCTACTGGAATTTTAAAAGTAAATTTGGATGCGATTGCATCCAACTGGAATTTCATTTCCTCCTATGCTGCGAAATCTGAAGTGGGTGCTGTAATAAAAGCTAATGCTTATAGTGTTGGTTCTCCTTTTGTAGCGAAAATACTTTATGAGCAGGGCTGCCGTTCCTTTTTTGTTACCACTTTGAATGAGGCTTTTGAAGTCAAAGAGGCAATTTTCAGTGATGCGAAAATTTATGTCTTGGGTGGTGTAAGGCAGGGTGATGAAGCTATTTTTGCGAGAGAAAATTTTATTCCTGTTATTTATTCGCTAGAGATGCTGAATGGATGGTGTCTATTTGCCGCCAGTCTGGATGTTCCTTTGCAGACTGCAATTAAAGTCGATACAGGGATGTCACGTTTTGGAATTCAGCCGGAAGAGTTTTTGCGTGAATTGCCAAAGCTTGTTCATGAAAAAAATATCAAGTTGCAATTGTTGATCAGTCATCTTGCTTGTGCTGATGAGCCTTTGCATGAGCTTAACTTAAAGCAGTTAAATAAATTTCGCAATCTTGCCTCTGAGGTAAAGCTTCTTGTTCCGTCAGTGAAATTAAGTCTTGCCAATTCATCAGGTATATTTTTAGGGGAAGATTGGCAGTTTGATTTAGTCAGGCCCGGTGCCGCTCTCTACGGAATTAATCCTCAGCCAACATTAAAAAATCCGTTGAGACAAACAATAAATTTAAAATTACCTGTGTTGCAACTTAAGAGAATGGAAGCAGATTCCTCTGTGGGTTATTCAGCGACAAATACAATTAAAAAATCATCTCTGTTGGCTGTTGTTGCGGGTGGATATGCCGATGGAATTCATAGAACATTAGGTATGCAACCAAAAGGTATTTGTTGTGGTTTTCCCGTCAGTGCTATAGGTCGTGTGTCCATGGATACTACAATTTTTGATGTGACTGATGTGCAGGTTACTGAGAAAGAAATATTTGAAAGTGGTATAGATGTAATTGGTGATGAAATTACTGTCGATCAACTCTCATCACGAAATGGTTCTTTGGGGTATGAAGTTTTGACCAGTATGGGATTGCGATATCAACGTCACTATGTGAGGGATTGATTGTGTCTGCGTCTGATTCTATGGAGTGGCAGCGCATCACGGATTTGATAAGGCTGCTTGCTGAAGAACGATATCGTTCAGGGGAAGAGTTGGGTGAGTTGTTAAAAATAAGTCGCGCAGCCGTATGGAAGTACATAAAAAAAATTGAGTTGTTAGGAGTCAAAGTAGAGACCATAAAAGGCAAAGGTTATAGGCTGCAAAATAAATTACACCTGCTGGATCGACATAAAATTCAATCTCTTCTTGTGCCAGATGCTGCAATTGAAATAAAAGAGATTAATGTATTTGCATCTATAAATTCGACAAATAATTATTTAATGCAAAAAGAAAACATTAAGGGACATGTGTGTCTCGCTGAAATGCAAACTGCGGGTCGGGGGCGTCGTGGGAGAACATGGGTTAGTCCATTCGCCCAAAATATTTATCTTTCATTGGGTTGGTGTTTTGAGTCAGGTATTTCGGCTGTTAAAGGGTTGAGCCTTGCTGTGGGAGTTTCAATTATCAATGCATTGGCTGAGCATCTTGAAGCTGAGATAAAACTAAAATGGCCGAACGATATAGTTGTTTACGCAAAAAATCAGCAGGGATACAAAAAACTGGCTGGTGTTTTAATTGAATTGCGTGGTGATTTATCAGGGTTTTGCGAGCTGATTATAGGTGTTGGCATTAATTATGATATGAGGTCAGGAGCGAAAGATATTGATCAACCCTGGATTGATTTGCAATGTTTGGATGAAGGTAAATTGCCTGAGAGAAACTTGCTGGTGGCTTCCATACTGAATCATTTGAGTGAATTACTGGCTAACTTTGAGCAGAGGACTTTTGCGTTTTATAGAGAGCGGTGGGAATCACTTTGCATACATCAGGATCAAATTGTATGTGTGTCACAGGGAGATAAATTGATTGAAGCTAAATATCGTGGTCTTACCGATGATGGTGCATTAATTTTAATGAAAGAAACGGGTGAAAAATTGATATTCGATGGTGGTGAAATCTCAATAAGGAAGCTTAAATGATATTGGAAATGGATTTTGGAAACACCCGGATTAAATGGCGAATTCGAAATGATGTCGGAGTTGTCTTACGCGGAGCTGTTGATTATGAAGACGGATTACCTAAAATAAAATCTGCAATAGGCGATATTGCCAGAATCTCTGTTATATGGATCGCCAGTGTTTTGGATCCAAATTCGAATGATGAAATAAAATGTTGGTTGGAAAGTAATTTTAATTTGACACCTCAATATTGTGAAAGCAATTTACATGCGTCTGGTGTTGTTAATGGATACGGTAATCCGCATTCTTTGGGCGTTGATCGTTGGCTGGCAATTGTTGCTGCATATAATTTATATCATTCTACCTGTGTTGTGATTTCTGCCGGAACTGCAATCACTGTGGATCTGGTGGATCAAAAAGGGAAGCATTTAGGTGGTTACATAGTGCCAGGCTGGAGTGCGGCGCTGAGAACATTAAATCAGAATACAAAATTAATTAAATTGGATGAAATAAAGAGTGTCCAGTTATCACCGGGCGTTAATACCCAGTCTGCGGTTGATCATGGTTTGGCAGTGGCTTACAAAGGTTTGATCGAGGGTGCGCGTGCGTATCTTATTGAGAATCAGGGCGGGGAAGCAGCTTTGATCGCTACCGGAGGTGATTCCTGGAGAATGAAAGAGTTTTTT
>CAMLRJ010000507.1 GCA_946482345.1 uncultured Cellvibrio sp. | reverse complement strand
GCTTCCATACTTGAAAATAATCTCTGCATATGTTTGGCAGAAACAGCGCGATCTTTCCAGGTTTCAAATGAAAGAGAGGAGCCCTGAGATTTGGATTTAATCGCGAATTCTTTTAAATTTGCCCAAAAAATCTGAGCCAAACCACGTGACAAAGGATCAAACCGCAGCAAATCTGCTGCATCCATAGCAGGAATCAAGGATTTTAAAATCAAAATTGCATCCTGATCATGAATACCTTTTTGATAAGCTTCCTTGTAACGGGGCGCACTGAAATCACGCACCAACTTCATTAATTTTTCATCATCCAATAAAGCCTGATGCAATATTTCCTGCGATAAACCCTGAATATTTTTTTCGGCCGCATCGATAATTAAGGCAACCAGATATTCTGCCCGATAAACTGTATTGGTTTCAGATTCGACACTCATCGACCAAAAATCTTTTAATGCCAGCAACTCGGTATTATTCACTACAGCGTAATAATCGGTTCCTGTCAGATGAAAGTTCAATTCGCCTTCACGCGGAATGATGGTTAAATCCAATTCCTGGGTGTTTACACTGAACTTGTGTTTACCCAGCTTAATGACATTGCCACCCTCTTCAAAAATATCGCTCTTATCACGCAATGCACGTAGCGCTTGCCCTCTAATCGCTTTGAAGCGTGCATCCAGATCATCGGCTTTAACGGCGTTATCCAATGCCTTTAATTGTTCAATCAAATCATTGATTTTTAATACCAAAGCATCCGATGCAAAATAGGTATTTAATTCTTCCTGTGAACTGATACTGAGCGAACGTTTTTCTATACTCGATAAAATTCGCGCTGCTGCGTCGGTAATTGACTGGGCTTTTTTCTGGCGTTCATCCAACAAGCGTTGTTTGTGTTCCTGAAAACTTTCGTAAATTTCCTCACGTTTACTCATGATATCGGCAAGGAATTGATCAAATTCGCTAAATTGCCCTTCCAGCTCTTCCAATCTCACCAGGGATTTTGAAAGTTGTTCATCACATTTTTCAGGGGTGGTAGATAAGCCCAAGGCATGAGCAATACTTTGTGAAAATAATTTAAACTGAGCACCAAATTGTGCAATGGCTTCGGTTGATCCGAAATTCTTTTGTTTGTGTTTGGCATTGGCACGACTTTGATTCAGCTTGGCATAGACTTCGGAAATCGCATCAACAATGCGCGTTCGCAATGTTGCATCATCAACTTTCAAAGTGCCCATCAACTCTGATAGCAAATCCAAACCTGTTGCCGTTTTTTCAATGGTTTCGACAATAGGGTTGATCGCCGCATTGGTTTCAGCTTTTTCAACTTGCTGATTTAACTCATCCAATTTAACTAAATAAGGCGTCAGGGATTTTTCATCCGCTAGATAAGCAACAGTTTGTTCGCTTAAGGTTAAATTGGCATCAATTAATTGTTGATCCAAAACAGCAATTCGCGATTGATCTATATAGCGATAATCCTTAATTGTCGCCAGATGGCCTCGCTGTTTGCGCACACGACCTAATGCATCCACATAATCTTCTGCTGAACTCCAATTTTCGGGACGCAAGGATTGCAATATCAATTCCTGTTCGCGCTCTGCTTCCTGCATGGCTTTAGCGGATTGTTGACGAATGGATTCTACTTTTTCAAATTCATCAATCACCAATTCTGCCGTGGCTGCAATTTCTTTCAGCACACCGGCGATGGGCTGTACATCTTTTTCATTCAACCAATAATAAGTATCAAATACTTTTTTAGCTGACAGATTCAACTCTTCATAAAGACGAACGGACACAGATTGGTTATTAATAATGCGGGTAATACTGTAGAACTCGGAAATACCGCGCACCAATTCATTATTACCAATACGTCCGTAAAAATTTTGGCGGGCAGGCGCTTTACTGGCAAATTCAGTGCTCACATAAGGTGTGGCCCAAATTTGCATAGGATGAACCCTTGTAGGTTCTACTTCGGCAGAAAAAATAACAATCTCGCCGTTATCGGCATGAGCGTAACCATGACCATAAATCGGGTTTTGCAATTTCTTTTCGATAAGGTTGTAAGCCAGCAGCGATACCAAACCGTCCATAGGCTCATAAAAAACATACAACACATCTTCGCCATTGGGTGAACGAATCATACGTTTAAAACGAAAAGCACTGTTGTCCTCATCAAAGGTTTTATATTCACCCGTATTTAAATAATAACCACCAGGAAAAATAATGCCGTGGCTTTCCGGTAATTGCACGCAGCTCTGGCCAATTTTATCGATACGAATAACTTGTTGGGTTAAGCTGTTAAAAATCAGATGACGCCATTGATCTTCACGATAAGGACGAATCTTTAATAAAATTAAATTGCCTACTTCAGCATAATAAACACTCGCATCATCCAGCGACTGGGTTTTATCTTCTACCTCTTCGCGATAAATACCCAAACCATCTTCAGTATTGTTTTCTATTTTGATGGTGAGATCACCACCAATCGTTTCAACAAATACTCTGTCAAGAATATTCAAATGCGGATGACGACCGTGAACCGCATTCTCACGCGTTGCTGCGACCCATTCAAAATCAAACGCAGGCGGCAATTCAATATCGCGTTCGCCGCGATTATCAATATATTTTACCGTTTTGCCGTCAGGCGAGATCGACCAGCGGAATACGCGTAAATCATCCAATCGCTCACCAATTTGAAAACCCGCTAGAAGTTTTCCATTATTAATGGTGAGCTCAACAATACGAGTGTTTTTGTAGTAACGATAAAGCTCATCAAAATCGTTGACGAAACTTTGTTCTGCGAGAAAAGTTCCAGCAGGATTAACAGACTCCAACTCAACACCGGATTCCGTTTCTTTTTTAATAAACAGTGAAAAAACATCTTCAATTTTGGTTTCTTTTTTCAAACCAATAAAAACGTTGTAACCAAATAATAAATAATCACCCACTTGCACTATGTCGCGCGGAATACAGTTATTTTCTGTACGCACACGAACACGCGCCGTCACCGCCATGGCAGAACCTCCAAATTCCGCCAAACGTGCTTCATTCAATTCACGTACTTTTTGTGTCAGTAAATTTCCCTGATCCAATAAACGCTTGCGAATAATTTCGTAAGCACCACCTTCAGCAACGGCTTGATCGACAATATTTTCCGCAGCAGTATTATGTGTTTGCGACATGCATTTATCCTTCTCTGAAATAGATCCGAGAGACATCACCCCACCCTAAAACTAACCTTATAAATGGGAGGGAACAGATTTCACTCCGCAACAAAATTAAGAAGGGAGTCAAAGTCCCTCCCCCCTCGGCAACTGCTCCTGCGTTGCCCTACCTTCCTGCATCCATGCAGTCGTTACGAAGGGGTTTTAACCAACAACCTCAGCATCTTCCGCTTTATCTTTTTTGCCACTGGTC
>CAMLRJ010000506.1 GCA_946482345.1 uncultured Cellvibrio sp. | reverse complement strand
CTTCCTTTTCAGTAAAACACAACAAAGGTTGCCGTAATCTTGTGTAAGGCCCCCAAATTTTTAAAGCAGCATCCCAAGCCTGTTGCCAGGATTCTTGAATGGATTGTTTTTCTTTTGTGATTGGCATTAAAGACCTATTCGTTTAACTATCATCCTATTAAATTCAGTCGTTCAAGTTATTGTCATCCCTGCGCAGGCAGGGATCCATGTTGCGCAATTTCAAAAAACTGGACCTCCACCTTTTCGGGATATCGAAAAATCGAATTCATGAAGTATTTCTCACAAACCATTACCGATTCAACAAAATCACAGCAAATGAATCTTTTGAAGTGAGAGCCAAACTGTCTTCCAGTTCGGCGCAAGAAGCCAAAGATGCAAGATCAGGTAATTTGGTTTTTAATCCCAAACTGATATAGAGTTTTAGTTGTTCGTTCAAATCACGAGTGTCTTGTTGATAATGAATAGCGGAAGGTAATTCTTGTGTGGGAATTAGCATTTCGCCGAAGACATCAAAAAACAACATCCAGAACTGGTTGGCAGAGGTGACATAAATTTGGTTGTTATAATTCAGAACTTTGGGTGGCTCAGTGAATTCACCATCAAGCATAATGGAATTTCCAAAGCGTTTTTGTAACGATAAGGTTTGGGGTTGTGTAATTGAAAAATCCAGCCAGCGATTATTGTTGAGTGCCTGCTGAATTCGCGTGCGATTTTTGCAATCGGCTTGTGAAACTGCAATAAATAATTCGTCTGAAATTTCAGCCAATGCGATCAACGCACTTTGACGATAACAAGCAAGGCCAGCGAACCAGGCAGCGATTAAACCTAGCTTTTTAAATTCTTCTGCAGACTGGCATTGTTTCGCGGACTGCTTCATCAATTTAATCCAACGATTTGCTGCGCCTGTATCATGTGCATGCAATCGATACAAAACATTAGCCAAAATACTTAGCCAATATTGTGGATTGGGTGAAATCCAGTGAATCGCTTGCGGTATCACATCGCGCCACAATTGATTGACCTGATCAGCCAATTCACTTTTTCCCAACCAACGTTTTACTGCCAAATCCAAACCGTGTTGATAACCCGCCATCGCAAAATTGCCAACCGATTGACCTGCCTCATCGAGCAACGCCACCACAGGATCCAATTGCTGAATTAAAAATTGTTGAAAGCTATCAGCATCAATATGCGGATGTTGATGCCGAAAGCTGGCAAATAATTGATTACATTGGTTGCGCTCGGCCTGTAAAAAACTTTTGAATACCGGAGAAATCATCAGCTTTCACCTATTGGCTTTCGAGCCATTTTAAATAGTTGGTGTAACGCTGATGCAGATATTTCAGTTTCAACACATCATCATAAATATGGCCGTAGAGTTTTTTCGCCGAGGCCAAACGCGCCAACTCTTTTTCAATTTTATCGATGCGCTTTTTGGTTTCTTTTGCAGATAAACCTTCCAGGCCTGCATCAAACTCGACGGAAATTTGTTTGACTGCATCTTCACGATCAAGCCCCAGGCGATCATATTCAGCGCAGGATAAATCCAATAATTTACGCAACCAACCAATTTTATCGCTGCGGAAACAGCCATTCTCTGGCAGATCAAAAAAAGGCGCTTGCTCATCAGCAAACAAACGCGAGTGAAAAACAAAAGGTAAAACTTGTCGCAAATCTTCCAATTCCACTTCATTATTACCGCGAAAAAATGCCAGCGCTTTGCAATAGACAATTAAAGACATCAAAGAACGAACCGAAATGCCATTCAGTGTTTGGCAACCCAAATCTTTTAATCGGTCGCGGCCATTATCCATACTGGCCAGAGTGTGTGAGGCCACACCGGATAAACGTGAGGTATCTTTGGTTTTATATTCAAATTGCCCGGCAGAGTATTCGGAAAATTCAAACTGACTGGCAAAAAATTCAATGCGGCGGCGAATCGCGTCAGGCAAGGTGATATTACGAATCGCATCGTGCATTTTTTCAATTTCACTTTCACTGAAAATAATTTGTTGCGGTACAAATTCTTCCGGTTTAACGCCCTCTTCAATACGCAGTAATAATTGATCCAGAAATCGTGGATTAAATGCCATTGCTTGTACAACAACATCAATACGGTCTTTCAAGGCTTCAATCACTTGGTAAGTTCCACCGCCTTGATCATCGTTGGCTGTGAGGTACCAGGCCGCTTTCGGGCATTCATAAATTTGATTAAACATTTCTGCGTAGTTGTCGCCCATCACTGTGAGCAACGCACTTTGCGTACGAGTGGGAATGCGATTGTACTCATCAACAATTTTCACACGCATTCCCAACCAATGCCGCCAGGCAATCCGAATATCATCAACCGATTGTGCTGAAACCAAATCGGCAGGCAATGGATTCCCTAGTAAATCGGCAACCGTCATTTGCGGATGGCCATGCTGCATTGCGCGTTTAACTTCTTTAACCGAATAGCCGCCAATAATTCCCATCAACAAAGCACTGGCTGTTTTACCGCGACCGGGGCCACCAATAAATAAACATTTTCCTTGCGCAGCAAAAGTTAATAAGGGCAACAAAATGAAACTGGAATAGCTTTGTGAGGTGGGCAACGTCAAACGACTTTGGCTGTCACCGAATCGGAATTCTTGCGGTGTTTGATCATTGTATTCCACGTCATAATAAGGACTGATCACAGCGTTGTTCACAATCCAAAAATACGCTTGACGTAATTTTTCATCCAAAGGCTGCGCCGCTTCCTGCGTTTGTTCGTATTGACCAAAAGGCCCCGAATAAAGATCAGCAACATCAAATTTATGCGAATCCACTTCCTTACCCGGTTTGGTCGGCGATGCAGACACGCGTCCAAATAAATTAAAATTCACCATTTATTATTTCCTCATCAAATGATTCCATGTTTTACATTTAGATAGCGGCTTTGTTTTGAGCCAACAACTCACCCACTGCGCACTTTGTAGACGAAACCATATCTAAAGCAGCAAAGTTACAGTACAAACAAACCGTTAAATTTTTTATAGCCTTCTGGCCCACAACCAGTACTGGTAAAAATTGGTTTAAAAGGAGTTTTTGCCAATTTTGCAGCAAGCAATGTACTGTAAATGCGTTGCTGTGTGGTTACGTCAAAATCGCTCCAGTAAAAACTCCATGCATTCGGGCTATTAGTGTTGCAACCTGCAGTTCCAGCATAAGCTGCGCTCTGAACAATAACGGCATGACTGGGATATATATACATAGTTTCTATTGTGCCTCCAGGATGTCCCCAATCATCCGCAAATCCATTCAGTGAAAATATCAAAGAAAATAAAAACGTACATTTTTTTAACATGGTGCTAACCTTTTTAATTAATGATTGTATTTTTAACAATTTGTGATTACACAATAAGAGCCACGAATTTCACAAGATTGCTTGCATGA
>CAMLRJ010000505.1 GCA_946482345.1 uncultured Cellvibrio sp. | reverse complement strand
GTTTTGTCGCTAAAGATACCGGCATGCTAATCGCCTTTGCCGGCGGCACCCTGGCAGCCTGGGCCCACTGGTGGCAATTCAAAGTGCCCATCACCGTTGCTGCAGGCGTGGGCACCTTAATTACCACTCTGGTGATATTGCTGGGGGTTAACGATTTTTCATGGGCCAAAATGCATTACGTTATTTGCGCCGCTGGCCTGGTGACATTTTTGTTGGCCATGTACTGGGATTCGCAGGACACAGCGCGCACCACACGCAAATCCGACGTGGCCTTTTGGCTGCACCTGTTAGCCGCCCCCATGATTGTGCACCCCGTATTTGCTTCCCAGGGTATGTTGGATGGCAAGGGCGACCCCCACGCGGTGATCTTTGTTATTGCGGTGTATACAGTCTTGGCCATGGTATCCATAGCGGTAGACCGCCGGGCTTTAATGGTTTCCGCCTTAATTTATGTGCTCTATGCGTTTAACACCTTGTTCAATGCCAATGGCTTGGCCGGTTCCAGCCTCGCCGTATCCGGTATTTTTATCGGCTTTATTTTGCTAATGCTCTCGGTGTTTTGGCACAAAAGCCGGGTGGCACTACTCGGCTGGCTGCCGCCGCCGTTGCTGAAATATTTGCCACCTGCCGGGGGCTAAATTTGCTGCGGTTGGCATAAACGGCCTGCTGGTTTGTATTCAGGCGGTTAATTGAATTGTGTCAGGTTTGCTGGCGCATTTTGTTGCATGTTAATTAATATTGTTGGCAATAAATTGTGTTCGGTGGTTTTTATCTAAATGTTAGCCCCTAAATGGTTCGGAGAAAATTTAAATGGAATCACAAAATAAAAATGCAGATGAGTCTGGTGCAGCACCCCGACGCGCTGGCGCATTGGTTTTTATTAGTCACGACACACGAGATGCCGAGATTGCAGAAGCATTCAGTCGACTGCTAAGTAGCGTAAGTGCCGGCGTATTAAAGTCATTTCGCTCTTCGGACAAGAAAGGAAACCAAGGAATTGAATATGGTGTTGAATGGTATCCCGAGATCATGAAAAAGCTCGAAACAGCTTCGGATGTTGTCTGCTTGCTTACACCACATAGTGTAAATCGGCCTTGGATCTTATTCGAAGCAGGCGTAGCGAAGGGGAAGTTAGATACACCTGTTCACGGGATTGCGTTAGGAATCGGCCTCAATGGGGCGGCTACAGGGCCATTCGCCCAGTTTCAAAATCTAGATGACGATGTTGATTCGTTGACTCGCTTGGTGATTCAGTTGGTTAGCAGGATTCCAAATGCGGAGCCAGACAGAGAAGTTGTTCGTATGCAAGTGGAATCATTTAAGCAAAAAGTAGCTCCTCTCTTGGAGGCTCCGCGCCAAACTGATTCACCAGAGGAAGATAGAGATGAGTCTTCTGTGGCAAAAATATTCGAAGAAATTAAAGTGATGTTTCAAGATCTTCCTGCCCGCATAGAAAAAAGAATTGATCCAGACAATCCAGCCTCTCGCCGCCGTAATCGTCGATTGCATCCTAAGATGCTCGACGAGCTTATTCATGTTTCTGGCAAAGATGCTAGCGGCAATATTTCCATATTAATAGTTGCAAGCTTTCTAAAGGATGATTTTCCGTGGTTGTATGAATTGGCGGCAGAGGCATATAGAAAACTGGAATCTGGCCATCCTGATGCGGCTGATAATCTCAAGCAATTTTATAGACTTTTTGAGCGTATCACACATGGCCCGTTTTTATGGGAAATGGGAGGTCGTTCCAAAGAGAGAATGTTTGAAATAGAAGAAATGATGATGTTTTCTCGTCATCTTCTTGAGCGTACCTTGGAGCGCCAGCCAAGGGCTAACAAATCGGTCAATACGGACAATTCAGATGCAGGGCTTGATCAGCCCCGCATCTGAATTTCCGGTTACCTCAGCGTTAGCTAAAAAACGGAGACTTGAATGAAAGAAGAATTTCTGAAAGAGCTAGAAGCCAAGCTGGCTGGAACCCGAAAGTTGGAAAGATCCTACCGCTATATGCAACTTGGGCTGATGGTCCTGATTACAAGCTGCGGTTTCTTGACGGCGGCGTCCACTAACGAAATCACCAAGAATCTTTGGGTAAGTAATCCGCTTGCTGTTTTGTTATTCGGTTTGTCTAGTGCTCTTGCTGCGATTATTAACCAAGTGTTAACGCCGGCAGAAAAATATCTATTTCACAAGCAAGTAAAGAAGGCGCTAAGAAATATTCGAGGTGCCGTCAAATACGGCGATATGCCAGTAGCGGTTGCCGAAAGACTGCGGGCGCAGGCAACAGTTGATCCTGCTTCAGTTCTTCCTCAAATATACAATAATGCTGGAGGTGAAAAAAATGGCTAACAATCAGCAGCAGGGGAAAAATCTTATGCGTAAAGTCAGGAAAATATGGAGATGATATTTATATTCTTAGTGGTCTTGCTGTTTTTGTTGGTGTTTATAGGGGGAGCCACAAAGTTTAGCAAAAGAAAATTTCGTCCGGTGGTGTTCGCAACATTATCAATGGTGTTGCTAACACCTTCGTTTGCCCCGGCCACAGTTGTAGTGGTACCAGTTCCATTTGGTGTGATTTTAGCAATAGGTGTATTCGCCGGCGCTGTTCACGAAATTCCTGGTTTAGTTTCCTTGTTCTGGCAGTGGCATATGTTCGCCTTTCCGACTACTTGGGTTGCATTTTATCTTCTGTATTTATTGGGCATAAAATATGCTCGCAATAAGTTAAAAAACGCATAATTAAACGTTAGAGCTATCGCTATGGAAGAACGAATAATCTACTGGGTTGTTGCACTTTTAATATGGATTCCTCTGGTAACTGATCAGTATTTGCTAGAACCAAAGTTGGTTGAGGGTCTTATCACGAATATTTCAGAGCCTGGCCGTTCCCATAAAGGCTTTAAGTCTGTGGTAATAAAACACAAGGAGCCTAACTCGTTTGCTAAAGCGTATTCGGTAAATGCTCCGGTTGCTGAAAAGCTTTCCGTAAATGTAAAAGCAACTCTTCAAGAATCGCGTCTATTGTTTCGTATTGTTGGTGTGGAACAAAATGGTGTGTTAATTTCTAATCGTATGGGTGGAATGAATATGGTTATTTTAGTTGCCATTTTTTTATTGCCGCTGTACTTATTGTCGCTATTGTTTTTATGGCTATATCGTAAATCTAAAATGTTCTAATAAAGTAATCCTGCTCGATTGGGGACTAAATGCTTTTCAAGTTCGCTTTGCGTGACGCTTCGGCGGGTGATTTCGCATGGCATCTGGTTCAAAACGCTTGCTTCGCTCACTGGTGTGCCCTAAATCGCTGTTTGCGACGTTAAGCTAAAAAGGAATCACGAAGAAGGAAAATATGACACCAAAACTGCAATCTATAGACCATGTTCATATTCACGTTTCTAACCGCGAATTATCAGAGCAATGGTACAAGCAAGTCC
>CAMLRJ010000504.1 GCA_946482345.1 uncultured Cellvibrio sp. | reverse complement strand
AAGTGTTACAGAGTGAAATGACTGTGTAGATAACAGTTCCATTTGAGTTGTGAGTTGCTTACTAAATTGCCGCAGCTCACTTGACATAAATGCAAATCCCATAGCCAATGAACCCGCTCGTCGTGATAAAAGAATTGCATTGAGTGCTAACAAATTAATAACCCGGGCTTTAAATACAATCTTTTTTATTTGTTCATTAATTTGAACAATCATCATCAAATTGTTGGATCGACTCATAAGGGTTCTCCGTATTGACCAGGTATGTATAGCATTTGATGTCAGCCATGACCGAAAAACAGGTGTAATAGCTCGTACCTCCAATGGGGTAGACCTATAGAAAGTTTGATTTAAATCAACTTTTGATTTTCAGCGAAATATAGTCTCCACAACATATAGATCCCCCTTCAATAGATAACACTATATGTGGTGTAAGATGAATAAACCCCTTCGTTTTGTGCAGGAGCAAATTGTTTGGCAGGAAGTGCCTGGCGAAACCTCGCTGGCGTTTACCATTTCAGGGTGTCCGCTTCGTTGTAAAGGATGTCATTCCAGTGAATATCGAAATGGTGATGTGGGCGTTCAGTTAACTCAGGAATATTTTTCCCACCAATTAAAAAAATATGAGGGGCTGATCAGTTGTGTTGTGTTTTTGGGTGGCGAATGGCACGAGCAGCTCAGAGATTTTTTAGCAATTACACGCAGCAATAATTTACATACCTGCCTTTATACCGGTTTGGATTCTGCACCTGGACACCTATTGCCTTATCTCACCTATGTTAAAACCGGCCCTTGGATAGCGGCACTGGGCGGCTTGGACAGCCCAACTACTAACCAACAGTTTATTGATTTACGCAGCGGACATTCTCTTAATCATCGTTTTCAATCACATAAGACTACAGGAGCTTCACCATGTTAAGACTCAGCCAAGAACAGCTCGACGAAAAATTACATTTTATTCAACACTATTTAGGTGCAAAAAATCCGGCAGACGGCTCGTTAATGGATGCTAACGCCAATGTCACACATAAAAACATCGCGACGCTCGAGGCGGAAATGATGAAAGATTTTTTTGTACAGGTAAATCGTGCCCAGGTAAGCCGAAAAATTTCAGAATTATTTGGTGAAGGTTTAGCGAAAGAATATATTCGTCAAATAGAAAACCATGAAATCTATGTACATGACGAAACCAGTCTGAAGCCTTACTGTGCATCGCTCACTATGTACCCATTTTTGTTGGATGGCTTAACCAAACTTGGAGGAGAATCAAGAGCGCCGCAACATCTGGAATCTTTTTGCGGTACCTTTGTTAATTTTGTATTTGCCGTTAGTTCACAATTTGCCGGTGCTATTGCCACAGTCGAATTCCTGACTTATTTCGACTATTTTGCACGTAAAGACTATGGTGACAACTATCTGGAAACCCACTCCAAGCAAATTGCCAACCATCTGCAGCATGTAGTCTATGCATTAAATCAACCAGCTGCAGCACGCGGTTATCAAAGCGTTTTCTGGAATATTTCGATTTATGATCAATATTATTTTGATTCTATGTTTGGCAACTTTGTGTTTCCGGATTTCACCAAGCCAGAATGGAAAAGCGTTGAAGCATTACAAGAATTTTTCCTGTCCTGGTTTAATGATGAGCGTAGCAAAACCATTTTGACTTTTCCTGTGGTGACAGTAGCCATGCTCACTGAAAAAGGCCAATGCAAAGATCAGGTATTTGCAGCTTCAATGGCTTCACACTTGGCACAGGGGAGTGCTTTTTTTATTTACCAATCCGATAATGCCGATTCACTTGCATCCTGTTGCCGTTTACGCAATGAAATCAGCGATAACACCTTTTCTTATAGCTTGGGAGCTGGCGGTGTTGCAACCGGCTCGATAAATGTAATCACCATCAATATGAATCGATTGATTCAAGATAGGCGTGATCTTTTATCCGAGGTGAAAAAAATCCATCGATATCAGGTTGCCTATCGGCGGTTAATGGAAGAATATCAATCAGCTGGTATGTTGAATGTCTATTCAGCCGGATTTATTAGTTTGGAAAAGCAATTTTTAACCATAGGTATCAACGGTATGGTTGAGGCCGCTGAATCCAGAGGAATTCGCGCTGGCAACAATTCAGATTACATTCATTTTGTTCAGTCACAACTAAAAATCATCTATAACGCGAATAAAGAAGCTAAAAAAGAATTTGGTTACCTGTTTAATACGGAGTTTGTTCCTGCAGAAAACCTCGGAATTAAGAATGCCAAGTGGGATAAGGCAGACGGCTATTATGTCAATCGCGATTGTTACAATTCTTACTTTTATGTAGTTGAAGATGAAACGACGAATCCACTTGATAAATTTGTTTTGCATGGGCGCGAATTGGTTGATTACCTTGATGGTGGTTCAGCATTACATCTAAATCTTGATGAGGCCTTGAGTGCGGATGCCTATTTGCGATTATTGAATATCGCAGCGAGAACAGGATGTAATTATTTTTGTATCAATGTCAAGATTACTATTTGTAATCAATGTCAGCACATTGATAAACGCACCTTGGTTGCCTGTTCTGCTTGTGGCAGTGACGATATAGATTATGGCACGCGCGTGATTGGCTATTTAAAACGAGTGTCATCTTTTAGTGCCGGGCGGCGTAAAGAACATGCGTTCCGTCATTATCATCTACAGAAAAATCCGCGATTGATTGTAGATGCTGCACAAGAGAGCATTCAGCGAATTGCCGAGAATTCAGTGGCGGTCTGAGTGCACAAGATCGCTACCTAGTTCTAGGTAGCGATTACCCATTTGGTTTTGACGGGATTACTGGCAGCTTTATTCGGAGGAGCTTAGACTGAAATAGGCGCAAAATATCTCTCTGTTAATCAGATGGAGTGTCTTATGAGATCGACTATTTTTTCAACCCTGGAATCTGATTACAGGTCGATGACAGAAGAGCAATGGTCGCAGCTGTCCTATTCGGACTTAATATACTTTGTAATTCATCATTTTCATTATCAACATCGGCTTGAACTGCCGGAATTAGTCTGGCTCGCAGAACAATTGGCGGCTAAAGGAAAATTTTTCTGGGAGTTGAAAGAGTTAGCCAGCCGCTTGCGTCATCTGTCAGATGAATTAATGGATCATATGGAAAAAGAAGAGCAGGTCGTGTTTCCGTTAATGCTTGATGATCCCAAACGCTATTTGCATATTGAATACTGTATTGCTCATCATCACCACGATGATCATCTTCTTCAGTTGGATCTAATAGAACAGGATTTGCAGTTATTGGATGGCATAGAATTAAGCGAATTTGTATCGCTGTTATCGAAAGCTCGTCATTTTATTGATGAACTGCGTTTACATATTGATATTGAAAACAACTATATATTTATTGAATAACGATTAGCTCATGGCGGTTTCGTCAATCCAATTTGCCAATTT
>CAMLRJ010000503.1 GCA_946482345.1 uncultured Cellvibrio sp. | reverse complement strand
CTATTCACAGCTGCGCACAAAAATCAAATTGATACTATTGAATTTTTACTAAACGCAGGTGCTGACCTGCACATCATTAACGAAAAAGGCGAAAGCCTTCTTGATATAGCCTGCAAAAATCTGCAACACAATATTATTGATTTATGCGCAACCCACAACTGGCTTCCCAATACAGAACAACAACACTGGCTTGAATACAGCAACGCAGCAAAGGTTTTTGATTACTCTACTCTGATGGAAGTCTCAAAAAAATTACCTGAACGCCGTCTTGATCAAACGCAAATGGTTAGTTTCAGTTATGCCGCCACACAATTGCAGCAACACGATTCCGCCATTGCCTGGGCAGAAAAAGCCGTCAAGCTTGAAGTCACACCCTATACCGTCAATCGTTATATCGCTGCTTTCGCCTATGCTGCAAAATTTAAAGAATGCGTTGAAGTTTTTCATCGATTTGAAAATCAGGTTTCGCTCAAGCAACTCAACCATTTTGCGCAAGCCAATTTACTGGTAGCTGCACTTAAAACTGACAATCAGTCTCTCATCAATATTATTTTCAATATGATTGGCAACTGCAGCTCCAGAGATGATGGAGCCGGATTACTCTATTTTAATGCTGCCTGTATTGCGAGTTTGAACAATCAATTGCGTGAAGGATTTAAATTTTTAGTCGCCGCAAGGATTAATCAATTCAACACAAAATCCATAGATTCAGATCCGGATTTAAAACCTTTACGGGAGCTACCGGAATTTTCCGTGTTACAAAACTGGAGCAATCCAGGCAAAAACTTCTACATCTGCTACGACAATGACAAAGAACTCTGGTACTTTCAGGATGAATTATGGGAACTGGATTTTGCAGAACAAATTTGTGAGCCATTGCTGGAACTCAAAGGTTCTGTCACTGAACAAACACTCGCCATTTGTTACGCACTTCTGGACTATCAACAACGAGGGTTTAATCCTGTTAAACGTATTTCTATTGCGCTGAATTCAATTGTCGAAGACATCACTCTGGCAATTATCGAATTGCTCGACACCGAGGAAGATTTTCAATACGAAGGTATTCGCTTTTATACAGACCCCAGTGACGGCCCACTCGCGATCCACTGGTGCGCGCAGGGACTAAGGACAGGTGAAAGTTATGGTCGCCCATTCAGGTTTGATTCTTATACTTTCTGTGAATTAGAAATGTTTCAGACATTAATCAGCGAGTTAAAACAATCCACTGCGTCCCTGTTTACAAATCGGCCTTTCTACATTGAACTAACCAATCCCGATACCTATGAAGATGAACGCATCGCATTAGGAAGATGAACGCATCACATTAGGAATCTGACCTTTAACTTCGTATAATGCGCGCCTTTTTATGATTTCCTGATTCTTACGATTTTCCAAAAAGGCCGCATTTATGTCTGAAGTCCGCACCCGTATTGCTCCCTCACCCACTGGCGACCCCCACGTAGGCACTGCGTACATCGCATTGTTTAATCTGTGTTTTGCACGGCAACATGGCGGCAAATTTTTACTGCGCATTGAAGACACAGACCAAACCCGCAGCACACCCGAATCAGAACAAGCGATTTTGGACAGCCTGCGCTGGTTGGGACTGGAATGGGACGAAGGCCCCGATGTCGGTGGACCACACGGCCCTTATCGCCAAAGCGAGCGCATGGATATCTACGGCAAATACGCTTATGAATTAGTCGAAAAAGGCCACGCCTTTTATTGTTTTGCGACCGCAGAAGAATTGGACGAGATGCGTCGCGAACAACAAGCGCGCGGTGAAACACCCAAATACGATGGCCGCTATCTAAAACTCAGCAAAGAAGAAGTGCAAGCGCGTTTGGATGCAGGCGAGCCTTACGTCATCCGCATGAAAATTCCGGAAGAAGGCGTTTGTGTGATCGACGATTTGTTGCGCGGCAAAATTGAAATCGAATGGTCGCAAGTGGATATGCAAGTGCTGTTAAAAGCTGATGGTATGCCGACATATCATTTGGCGAATGTGGTGGATGATCATTTAATGAAAATCACTCACGTGATTCGTGGCGAAGAGTGGATCAATTCTGCTCCCAAACATTTAAAACTTTACGAATATTTTGGCTGGCAAGCACCAGTACTTTGTCATTTACCTTTGCTGCGTAATCCGGATAAATCCAAACTCAGCAAACGTAAAAATCCCACCAGCATTCTCTATTACAAACGCATGGGTTATTTACCCGAAGCCATGCTCAATTATTTAGGCCGCATGGGATGGTCAATGCCGGATGACCGCGAAAAATTCACACTAAAAGAAATGCAACAACATTTCGATTTAATGCGCGTGTCATTAGGCGGCCCGATTTTCGATGTCGAAAAACTCAGCTGGCTAAACAGCGCCTGGATTCGCGAAAATTTCACTCACGAACAACTCGCCGAACGTTTACATCAATGGGCATTCAACAAAGAAATGCTAATGCAAGCCCTACCCCACGCCCAATCACGCATGACAACATTAAGCGATTTCGCACCCCTCGCCAGCTTTTTAGTCAGCGGCATGCTGCCCTTGACCGAAGCACAATTCACTGCCAATAAATTAGAACTGGAAAAACAAAAAGAATTTTTACAATTCGCTTTATGGCGCTTGGAAGCCCTACGCTTCTGGGACAAAGACACCCTCTTCACCGAACTCAAAACCCTCGCCGATCAAATGGGTATTAAAGTGAAGGATGCGTTAGCGCCGATTTTTATCGCAATTGCTGGTACTACCGCATCTTTTTCGGTTGTTGATTCCATGCAGATTATTGGGCCGGATATGACACGCGCAAGATTGCGCCATGCGATTAA
The DNA here is from genome assembly GCA_946482345.1 of uncultured Cellvibrio sp. Next base: position 634 of record CAMLRJ010000503.1, on the reverse strand, counting down.
TGCGTTGGGTGGATTTGGGAAGAATAAGCAGAAGGATTTGGAGAAAGTGTTTTTGAAGTTGGGTGTAGTTGATGAGGACGTGACTGAATCTTAGTTTTTATTGGTCATCCTTTCACCCCCTCCTAACCTCCCCCTTGGCAAGGGGGAGGAACTTTACTCCCTACTATTTACGAAGTGAAATCTATCCCCTCCCCTTGCCAAGGGGAGGGTTAGGGTGGGGTGAACGCTCTTCAATTACATCCATAATTTTTTCAATAACCGCATTTAATTCCCGCATCACCTCATCGTTTCGAAAGCGCAAAACGACTATTCCTAATGAACGCATAAATTGATCGCGAATCGCATCATATTCCTGGTTACCATCTTGGTAATGGCTATCACCATCCAATTCAATTGCTAATTTTATTTGCGGCGAATAAAAATCCGCTACATAACGACCTATTCCATATTGCCTTCTAAATTTTATGCCTAATTGATTAGACCTGATTTTATTCCACAATATTTTTTCTGGAACCGGCGTATTGCTTCGCAATTCTCGCCGTAACGATTTCTTGCTAACTTGATTATAGATTTTATTGGTCACGTCCCTTTCACCCCCTCCTAGCCTCCCCCTTGGCAAGGGGGGAGGAATTAA
>CAMLRJ010000502.1 GCA_946482345.1 uncultured Cellvibrio sp. | reverse complement strand
TAGATGTCATGTGAGCCCCTGATTGACTTATAAATTATTATTAGTGATGTAAGTCTCATTTAATATGAGACACAAGTCTCATTTTTGTCCAGTTTTCAGCAAATAGGAAGCTCACCAACTCTATTGGTTAGAGTTATTTGATTTAAAAAATTTATATTGGCGCATAAATTTGATCAGATTATTTGAAATCTGATTCCTGGCTGTTTCGGTGATTACGAAGGTCGGTATTGAAGTGTGAGTTTTATGTGATGTAAAAACTCAAAAGCCGATCTTATTTTTCGATCGGCTTTTTAATTCAACAGAATCTTCCAGCGGTTAGTTTAATCTGTGGAGATTACTGCGAATGATAGCTTTCCTGACTTTTGTGCTGTCGGAATCCTGATCCGGTTGTTGGAGTGATTTTTTAGTTGCCATTAAATTTTCGTCACTTAATGTGGATGGATTTTCTGGCAGGTAGAAAGGCATTAGATCTTGTTGGCAGAGCGTATTGGTTTCAGGAAGTGCACCGCTCAACAAATATTCGTGAACAATATTGTCCGCACAACGTGATAATCCCGGTGTGGTGTGGCCCCAACCTGCAACCGTAATCAAACGGGAGTTCGGCAGTAAGCGCGCAACTTTTTGTGCGCCGGAATAAGGTGTTGCAGGATCAAACAAGGTGCTGGCAATTAACACAGGATTTTTTGTTTTTTTATTAAACGGCCCGGTGAATCGACTTTTTTTCGAACCTGTCCAGTGCGCACAAATACTCGAATTCCAAGTCCATAGGCGTCCAAAATAACCGTTTTGTTGTTCCGATGTTGCAGCCCATAGCGGCCAAAATTCTTCTTGCACAGGATTATCAGAGTCGCTGCAAAGCACGGCAGAAAAACCCAAAAGACTATTGTCAACCGGAATGCTGGCAACATCAATTCCGAGATCCTGATGTAATCTTGAAAATTGTTGTCCGATTATTTCAGATGAAAGTTGCCATTCAATAAAAGCAACGAAATTTGCAAGATTTGACCAACTCGAATGGTTATACATAGCGTTAAGTGAATTGGTTATTAATAAAGAATAAGTTAACTCTACACTTGTCCCATCAGGCAAAAAAATTGTCAGTGGTTTGGCTTTAAGGCCTTGCGCAACCTGATCAAACCGCATCGCCGAATTTCCCGCCAGACTACAACTCGCAGGCCCGGCCAAATCACAAAATTTGAAAAATTCATTTAATGTGGCCATGCTGTTTTTGTCACTTTCCAATCGCGTTGTCACAGGTACAAACCAACCGCTCCATTTTTCTCCTGTAGCCCAGGCGATAGGATCAATCACACCATCCACCACCAGGCGCCCGACTTTTTGTGGAAAAAGATTGGCATAGGTGACACCTAAATAAGAGCCATAGGAATAACCCACGTAATTGAGTAATTCATCGCCCACTGCCTGACGCAGCAGATCCAAATCGCGCGCCACATTTGCCGTTGTCATCTGATCAATAACATCATTTCCATTTTTTTCACAAACTGCGCTGATTAGTTTATCGCTCTGAATTTTTTGCGCTTCTTCCTGAGCATTTATCGGGAAAGGTGTTGTTGGAATAATGTTACCTATATCTTCGATAGTTAAACCGCAAGTGACCGGTTCGCTTAAATGAATTCCGCGCGGATCAAAACCGATTAAATCATATTGGTCGCGGATATCCTGATTAAAAAGATATTGTCCAACATAACGAACTAAATCCACACCACTACCACCTGGCCCACCCGGATTAAGAAATAAACTGCCGAGTCTTTTTTTTGCCGGATTGTTTGCCGGTAATTTGATTAATGCGATGTGAATAAATTTGGCATTTTTTTTAGTATTTTTGTAATTAAGTGGAACCGGGTATTGAGCACAGAGAAGGTTCGGATTTTCCAGAAGATTACAGGCTTGCCAATTTATTTCTGTTGGGATTTTTTTGGAAGTGTCGCTTGAAATTACATCTGCAACAACAAAAAGAGGGGAGAACAACGCGACACATAAACCCAGAGAGTAAAACGAATGGGACATTTTCATAACAATTCCTTTAGTTTTGTTTAAGCTTTATTGGAATAATAAAGCGATGGCAGACTAACATTCCATATTTAACCAAATCAACAAAACTAATCATGACGCATGGGAAAATCGGGCTCCATATCAACGTTGCCATCTTCCGTCAGTAACGCATAAACCCCGGAAGCTTCGTGTTGTATCATGACTTTGGGTTTGCCAAACAAGGGGCGGCGTACAAACCATACTCGCCAGCCAAAAAGCTCCAAAATATTCAACGATGATTGCTGCTCCCTGGTGAGCAACCTGCCCAGATATCGTGGGATCGCATTTTCTTGTTGACGACTAACAAATTCGCGCCCCGAATAACCGGTCAGCTTGTTTGTTCTGGATAATCGTTCAGTCAAGTTGAGTATTTGGTCTGAAGGTTTATTGGAATTATTAGACTCTGTCATGTGACCCCATTAACTGGCGCAAGAATAATTATTTGTGATTTATTTCACAATAATTTTGTGATTTAAATCACATTCTCGTACGAATTACAGCAAATGGAAAGTTTGCCAACGCTATTGGTCAAATATGCGTGATTTAAATATTTTATATTGGCGCATAAAATCGAATAAGTTTTCGCTATAACCGGTTACATGCTCATTCCGATTGCTGGCGACGGAATTGGGTTAAGCCTGTTTTGATCCAATTCAACAGGTCGTCGGGGAAAAGGGGCCTGGAGACGTAATAACCTTGTACTTGATCCACCCCCAATTCGAGCAGTATTTTGAAATCTTCTTCCGTTTCTACGCCTTCAGCAACGGTTGAAAGATTTAAATTTTTGGCGAGACTGATGGTACTCGCCAAAATAGTGCGTTGTTGTGGGCGAGTGGCAACACGATCTACCAGTGAACGATCAATTTTTAATTCTGTGGCAGGCACGCGCGATAATTGTTGTGCGTTGGCAAAGCCCGTACCGTAATCATCTATCGCAATACGAAATCCTTTTAAACGCAAACGTGCGAGGGTACGAATTGCGCTGGCCAATTCTCCCAGTAATGCGTTTTCCGTAATTTCCAAAATAATTTCACTGGTGGGCACGTCATATTGTTCAGCCAGTTTGCAAATCCAATCCACCATATCGGCATCAGCCAAAGACAAAGGCGATAAATTAAATGCCAGATGAAAACGCAAACCCTGTTGTTGCCAAATTTTTTTCTGTTGCAGCGCTTGTTCCAATAAATGACGGGTTAATAAATCGATCATCCCATGGCGCTCTGCCAATTGAATAAACGAAGCCGGTGAAATCATACCCTTGGTGGGATGTGGCCAACGAGCCAGCGCTTCTACGCCGCGTAAAATAAACCCCTGCAATGTGACCTTGGGCTGAAAAGCAAGCGTTAATTGATTGTTCGCCAGTGCTTGGCCCAATTCCACCGCAGTGACTTCAGCGCAAGCGGCGAAGAAGCCCTCATTCCCAAG
>CAMLRJ010000501.1 GCA_946482345.1 uncultured Cellvibrio sp. | reverse complement strand
CTGGCAGGGTTTTCAAAATGAAACTGAATCAACTGACAATCTGAATCAATATTTGCCTTCAGAAGCTATCGCTGAATTGGATTTTTTTGATCGATTGCAATTGAGTCAGGTTATTCAAGTGTGTCAATCCAGTCGATCCCTGGCAGAAGCGGGCAGGCGATTGTTTGATGTGAGTCGGGATAAAAAATCCTCCAGTAACGATTCACACAGGTTGAAGCAGTATTTGCAAAAATTCGGTTTGAGCTTTCAGCAAATTACAGGTTAACTGTGATAAATTATTTTTTAATAAAATTTTTGTCGCATAAATATTGATTTTTCGGCAATGAACATTATTTTACAAACTCGATAAAACATGGGTGTTACACTTTTTTTGGCATGAGTGAAAAAAGATAATACAGGTGCCAATTTTGTCTTTGCTATATCACGGGCCAAATATCCATATTATTCGGTGTTATCTGATTTTTACGAATGTATGACAATAACCTCAATCTATTTAATTACCGGGAGTCGTAAAATGAAAATATTCAAGCATTTATTTTTCAGTTTGACCTTGTTCATCACTTGCGTTGCAAATTTTGTATTTGCACAAGCGAGTAGCAGTTATGCGTTTACTATAACAGAGGGTACAGTAACGGTTACCCCGGCTTGGTGTCGTGTTAATCCTTGCGAGTCAACAAGCGCGGTTATGAAAGGTAGTTTTGTTGCGCAAATTTCCACAACAGGCGATCACATTTTATTTTCATCATCCAGTATTTCCACTTCACCGGATGTCGATTTCCAATTGCCTGCTGACCCCAATGAGGACAGTAATGGTGTGGTTAGAGATATCGCATTTACCTTTACCGGTGATGCGATTAAAGCAAAAGGTATAGTGGATTCACGCGCATTTGATGGGCCGCTGGTGGAGTACCAGTTTGTTGCCAAAACTACAATCAGTTCACAAGTATTTACTGCGCGGCCTGATTATCGTAAATGTGTGTCACCTTTATGTGGCGGATATTTTGTCAAACTGGTGAATCAAAAGTTAACCCGTTGTGCGGATGGCAGTTTGCAATCAGAGTGTTATGTCGCTTCAGTTATTTATGGCGATGGCGCAATTAATGCCGGTGCTTCATCATTCGCAAACAAAACACCACTTTTACTGATAGGTGCAATATCATTAAAAGTTTACGACGGTTTTGGTAATCTCGGGTTATTTGTTGCGAAGGAAGCCTATCGTTCAGCTACGCAAAATACCGCATCAGGTAATTTTTACGGTGTGACTAATAATGGCATCATGTGTATCACCACCCCTTGTTTTAGCTACGATGAAATTTTGCTGAACAGTACCAACCGTATCACCAAATTGTCAGATGTGAATTTGGAAATGTCTGGTGCTTCACCTGATGATATTGCCCGTGCATATGAGCTTATGGCTAATGGCGCAACGCTTTACGCAGCAGGCAAGAATCAAAAATACCAGGGATTCGCCGGAGTGGGTGTGAGGTTGGTTGCGCAGCAATTTTATTTGCCAATTAAACCAACAGTCGGTAGAAATTAGCACAATAGGTAAATAAAAAGCGTCTCGTTGTAAAAAGCACCATGCAAATGGTGCTTTTTTATTTGTGGCATGCTTTAAAATTCTTAACATGTATACAAGTGATATACTTGGCATACTCATCTTTTAAAAATGACTTATGGCATGGCTATGAAAATAAAAAATATTTTATGTTTGTTCTCTTCTTGTCTATTGATAGTGTTAACTCCGGTGAAAGCCGAAGACGGTTATGAAATGTGGCTGCGTTATACGCCTGTAACCGATCAGCAATTACTGAATGATTATAAAAAGAATATTCATCAATTGGTGGTTGAGGGGCAATCACCACAGATTTCGATAGTGATTAATGAACTGGAGCGAGGCTTGAGTGGGTTGCTGGCGAAACCTGTCAAACAGTCTGCTTATAAAAAACGTCCGGGTAATTTACTGGTAGCGACGCCAACCAGTTCTGCGTTGATTCGTGATTTGATTCCAAATGAAGAATTAAAAAATTTGGGCGATGAAGGGTATTTGATTCGCAGCTTGAAACTAAATAAAAAAAATACATTGGTCATTGTAGCCAACACAGATACTGCGCTCATTTATGGTGCGTTTCATTTTTTACGCTTGATACAAACGCATCAATCACTAAACAATCTTTCGATTGTTTCCAAACCAAAATTGCAATATCGCGTGGTTAATCATTGGGATAATCTGAATCGAATTGTTGAACGAGGTTACGCCGGTTTGTCCTTGTGGGATTGGGGCACTTTGCCGGAATATAAAAACCCGCGTTATCTGGATTATGCGCGCATCAATGCATCGCTCGGAATTAATGGAACTGTATTAAATAATGTGAATGCTGATCCACGCATGTTGAGTGATCAATTTTTAATTAAAGCGGCAGCATTGGCAGAAGTATTTCGTCCTTATGGCATCAAATTATATTTGTCGTTGAACTACAATGCACCACGCGGTTTTGGCGATTTGGAAACGGCTGATCCTTTGGATCCGCGTGTGCGTGAATGGTGGAAAAAACGTGTCGAAAAAATTTATACCTACATTCCCGATTTTGGTGGGTTTTTGGTAAAAGCAGATTCGGAGGGGCAGCCTGGCCCGCAAGGTTATGGGCGCAATCACGCAGACGGAGCCAATATGCTGGCTGAAGCTGTAAAGCCTTATGGTGGCGTTATTTTCTGGCGGGCATTTGTTTATCATCCTGATATAGGTGACAGGTTTCGAGGCGCTTATGATGAGTTCAAACCATTGGATGGAAAATTTGCAGAAAATGTGATTTTACAAATTAAAAATGGCCCAATTGATTTCCAACCTCGCGAACCTTTTTCACCTTTATTTGCTGCAATGGAAAAAACCAACATGATGATGGAATTTCAGGTGACACAAGAATATTTTGGTTTTAATACGCATTTGGCTTATCAGGGAACTTTGTTTGAAGAATCGTTGCGCACAAATACTCATGCAAAAAATAACAAAGCGGAAATTGGCGATATTCTCGAAGGAAAAATATTCAATCCGTCACGCACGGGAATGGCTGCGGTTATCAATCCTGGCACGGATCGCAATTGGACGGGGCATCCATTTGTTCAATCAAACTGGTATGCATTTGGTCGTTTTGCCTGGGATCATCAATTAACAGCAGAAACCATTGCAGATGAATGGTCACGTATGACGTTTACCAATGACAAAGCGGCATTGGATTTGTTGAAAAAAATTATGATGGTGTCACGCGAAGCGGGTGTCAATTATCGTAGTCCATTAGGTTTAACACACTTGTATTCACAGGGTGATCATTATGGGCCCGCGCCCTGGACAAACGATATGCCGCGCGCTGATTGGAATGCCGATTATTATCATCGCGCTGATGCAAAAGGATTAGGCTTTGATCGTACCAAAACCGGTTCAAATGCGATTGCGCAATATCCAAAATCGCTGGCAGATATTTACGGT
>CAMLRJ010000500.1 GCA_946482345.1 uncultured Cellvibrio sp. | reverse complement strand
TTACTATAAAATTTTTACGAGAACAGTAACTTGCCGCCTCACCAACAATTTCATTTTTGAGAGCTATATACAAGCCTTCATTTTGAGCGGCAGAATTAGCTGATTGTGCCCATTGAATGGAATCAATCTCAGAAGAATTAATAGACACCCACTGACTTGAAAATGCAAATCCTGACAAGCCCAGCAAAAATATTGAAATTAACATTTTACGCATAAAACCTCCTTCAATTAAAAATTAAAAAATTAAAAAATTAATCAGCAAACATCAATTCGAAATAATTGCCAAAACAGGAATTAACCAACCTATCAGAGGAGACGCTGGCGTATCCCCCATATTATTGGGATTTGTTTTTGCTAAAAATTCCTGATAATTGGTGTATCCATCAATATCAAAATCACTTTGGCTATCAGCAACCAAGGGATTAAAGTTTTGATGATTCACCTCGTATCCATCTGGAATGCTGAACGAAAATTGCAGTGAATATTATCGCTAAAAATATATTTTTCACTTTATACTCCGTTGAAATTTGTTGTTTACAATCACAAAATGGCTAACTCTATTTATTCTCTAACATTCATCAGTTTGCAAGAATTCGGATATTTACAATTTTTTCCTGCCCGCCTTGGCAATCACCATCAGTTGTCGAAATCGTCACTCTTCTATTAGACATGTAAGCAGCCAAGGCCATAGTCAACATAGGTTCAGCCTTTACATCCCGACTTTTTACACCCAGCGAATAATAATTACCTCCACATGGATTTGTCGGGGCATTTTCAACCGTCAAGAATGAATGTCCATCACTCCATGTAACCAAATCAGTTATTTTTCCTGAAAAATCTCGTGCTTCAACCGGAGCAATCAACAATATTGATGTTAAAGCCGCAAAAATATATTTTGTTTTCATAAAAAAAACCCTATTAAAGTGAGTTAAAAAATCTAAAGCTTACTCATTTCCTTACTCGAATTAAAATTATTCATTCGTTCCATGTCCATGCCTGCCAATATAATTCATAGTTTGCACATTTGAATTGGAACCTATTTCAGGAAAACCCAAAGTAATTCTTTTACCGCTTGCCATTTTGGTCAAAATTATGCTCCACATTGCTTTTCCACCAGCGGTAGTCGTATCTAATTTATAGGCATAGCAACAACCGCCTTGGCGAGGATCAAATTCTTCCAAATTTCTAAACCAAATCACACCATCACTTTGCATTTGCCATAAGAGCTTGCTGGCATCATCTATTTCAACCCAGTTTTGAGCAAAGGTGTTTGAAGCAAAAATCATGGCTAGAGCTATCAATATTTTTTTCATTTACATATCCTGATTAATAAATTTATTTGCACGTTGAATTCGTTAAAAAATATGTTGGAACCAACCCCGAAGTCATTATCGATCCATAATCCAGCTTGCCAATTTTATTACTCTTTTCCAAAGCAGCTAAAAGATAACCACTGTAGATAGGAATAATCATGGCAGCTTTCAGACATTCATTTTCTTCCACCAATAAAAACTGACTGGCAACACTATCAGAACCACCTTTGTTCCAGACGTAAAATCTTTCTGAGTCCAAAATTTCGGTCTGTGATGGCTTACCCCAAATTTTGGCAATTTGTTCGTAAGGTTTTTTAGGCTGAAGTTGACTAAAATGATTGATGTAGATATTGAGTTTTCTGAGGATATATTCCTCACTCACCGGACTTTGTTGTTTGGTATGTTCATTAAACTCACGCCAGGGTGACTGCGTCATTTTTAACAAACCTGAATCCATTCTCTGGCACTCCACCTCACCTATATGATGGAACTGTTGACGACCAATATTGACTGATTGCCCCATTATCGGGGTGTACATATCGCGCTGCACAACTTCGCCCTGTTGATAAATAATTTTTCCACTGCCTTGGCAAAGTTGATCATAGGTTTGCTGCCAATACTTAGCCGCGTCTTGTTTAGACTTGGCAAAATATTCAATCCGATATCTTTCACCTGCCACATGCAACACTACATATCCTTGACCATATTTGTGTTCACGGAAACCTGCAGCGCAGGAGCAAAGTGTTAGCAAAATAGCAGATATAAAAATCCATTTAGCTGAAAACAATTTAATAAATCTCCATACAATAGATCCGCATCATTTATTTTTAAATCTATTCAGTTATTCGTTAAAAATCTAAACAAAATATAACCAACGCCTAAAACTTACTGAACTGAAATATAATCAACGTCCTCACCATCTGACCAGCGAGTACATGATCCACTTCCCACAACCTTAATTGGCTTTTGCTGCGCTTGAGCAGAAAGAAGAATCGCAAACTGAGCTTTTCCTGCCGTACTATTTTCGTCACGAATCATCCAATATGTATTTTTAGCGCACTGCGGTTTTCCAGAAGAACCACCTTCCAACCAAAAATAGTGAAGCCCATCACTTCCCCTAACAATAATCTCACTGACCTTTCCGTATTGTTCACCTGACATTGCAGGAAGAGAAACAACAAAAAGAAACAGAAAATTAAATTTTTTCATTTATAGGTTACTTTAAATATAAAAATTCATTTTGGATTGGTGAGCGAGATGGCTCGCAACCATGTCGCCTCTGCCATAGCCAACCATTTTAAATAGGGAATATTAAGTATAGGATCAGAAGCTTCTTGCAACCATTGGTTCTGTTTGTCAGCATACTTTCCTTCCAATCCAAAACTCCAGGATTGCACACCCATAAACTTTTCGTTCATTAAGATCAAGCAGTCTTCCACATTAAAATACTTTTTCACTATTTCTAAAATGAACGTTTCATTCTGAGGACAAAGATTCAGCTGGGCGAGTATAAACATACAAGCCCAACCACTTAACTCAGATGGGGAATAAAATACCATAGGATAATTTAGATTATTAACAAACTCCTCGTCATATTCTCCATCACGATTTAAGCCATCAGGGTAGGATACACAAATTTTTTCATTTCTCTCGAATTCAGAAAATCCATAATACTGTTCGTAAAAAGGAAGCGCCTTGAACAATATTGAAGGAGTCCAGCTCATGTATTCATTAAATCTATAAGAGTTTTTTCCATCATCAACCCCCAGCACCCCAACTACAGTAGATTCAATTTTAAATGGTTCATTGAAAAACTTGAATTCGGTAAAGGAGTAACACAAAAAATTAGCAATTGAATAATGTGCACTATCATCTATATATAATAGCGGGTTATTGATTCTTGTTTTATCACGATAAGACGTGTCAGAGGATGTGTACATTACTGACTCCAGGCTCACCATTCACAAAATCAAAATATACTTTAAATTTAATTCCTGTTTGAGTGTCAATCACATCAACGCCCGTATGCTTTTGTTTTGGCCCATTAAAATGAGAGCTTGGATCCTTTGTATCCCACGCAGTCTGCGCTGCTCTTCTTGCTGCAGCATTGTAATCTGCATCTGAAATTTTATCGGGAAAATACACAGATTTTTTAGGATTATTACCACCATCAGA